>JBPYFC010000022.1:0-3747 GCA_051984705.1 Chthoniobacterales bacterium
CTGAATTCGGCGGTCGCCGCCATGACCAGGTCGTCAACCATGCGGCGGACTGTTCCGGGATCTACGTCGTAGTCGGAAATGGCGCGACTATCTTGGACTCGGTAAACGATCGAACGCGCGGGCACTGGGGGAACGCCGGGATCCTCCTTCGCCGGGGCTGCGGGTGACGGCTCGCCGGGAGCGGGCTGCTGCCCGGAACACGAAGAGTACAAGGCCAAAATCCAGGCTAAAACAATCGCCGCGGCTCTTAACACGAGACGAGTATAGAATCAGTACCGGCAGACTCAAGAGCGACGCGTTGAGCGCTATCAATGATTGGGTAGGGCCGAGCTTTATCCCGCCATGGCGGGACTGGTCGACGTGGCAGCCGCACGAGGCTGCGAGAAATCGCAGCCCTACCAATCAGGCGGACCGTGTCGCGCCGTAGGCTTTGCGAAGGCGGAATCTGCGGTTACCTTCTCGCGGATGACCGCGGTCCGTCACCTATATATACACATACCTTTCTGTCCGAAGGTTTGTCCGTATTGCAGCTTTTACAAAGAAGCTTCGGATCGGAACAAGACGCAGGCATTTCTTGATGCGCTCCTCGTCGAACTGGATCGCCGCCTGCGGGATATCGCGTGCCGGCCGGAGACGGTCTTTTTCGGTGGCGGCACACCTTCGGCTCTGACAGTAAAACAGCTGCAGTATTTGCTCACCGGATTGAGAGAACGGCTGGACCTGAGCGAGCTGAAAGAGTGGACGCTCGAAATGAATCCCGCGACTGTGTCGCTTGAGAAAGCACAAATGCTGCGAGGACTCGGCATCAATCGAGTCAGCATGGGCGTACAATCCTGGCATCCCGCGATGCTCGAACGACTTGGGCGCGTTCATTCTGCTGAGCAGGCTCAACGTTCGTTCGAGCTATTGAGGAAGGCAGGTTTTACCAATTTGAACCTCGATTTCATCTTTGGTGTCCCGGGGCAATCAGCAGACATTTGGGAACAGACCCTCGAGAAAACAATACAACTGAACCCGGAGCACATTTCTGCCTATTGTCTTACCTACGAGGAAGACACGGAATACTTTCGCAAATTCCAGCGCGGAGAATTCTCGCAGAATGTCCAACAGGATGCCGCTTTCTACGAGACAACGATGAGCATGCTCGAAGCGGCAGGTTACCGGCAATATGAGATCTCAAACTATGCGAAACCGGGGCACGAATGCCTGCACAACCTGGCTTACTGGCATGGAAAAGATTATCTAGGCCTTGGGCCCAGTGCTTTTTCCACCATAGGGCAACGCAGATGGCAAAATGTTCCCGATACGAGCCGTTACATCACGCTGATCGAGTCTAGTGCGGAACCGGTAAGCTTTGAGGAAGAAATTACACCTGAGCTGCGGGAGTCCGAGAGGATCGCGTTCGGGTTGCGTACATCCACTGGTGTTCGCCAATCAATGCTTGCGCAAAAAGAGCAAGAAATAGCTGCGCTTCGCCTGGAAGGTTATCTGGAAGACGTAGAAGATCGAGTCAGGCTGACCTCGAAAGGACGAATGGTTGCTGATTCAATCGCCGAGCTCTTCGTGTGATGGCGCTTTCCGTCCCTGGGCCTGGCGCGCTGTCTCAATACGAATTCGGGTCACATACTCGCGCAGTTGGGAAGTGTGTGAGACGTTCTGACTGGCATCAATGAATGCATATGATGTAATCATTGTTGGCGGCGGCCCGGCGGGAGCGGCTGCAACGACGGTGACTGCGAAGGCCGGTCTTTCAACCCTTGTGCTGGAACGAGCACAATTCCCACGCGATAAAGTTTGCGGCGATTGCCTGAACCCGGGTGCATGGAAGGTGCTTCATCGTCTTGGCGTCAGTCAAACGATTGATGCCCTTCCTTCTGCCAGGCTGGAGTATGTCCGATTCACCAACAGCGCGGGCCGATCGCTCGAGCTTCCACTCCCAGTTGGTGAAGGAGCTGAAAAAGGGATCAGACGCAAGTTTTTCGATGACGCGTTGTTACGAAATGCGGCGTCAAGCGGAGCTGAGATCCGGTTCGGTGAACCGGTCACTCGAGTTCAGCTCAACAGCGGCTGGACAGTTTCGACGGCCAGCGCCGCTGTTGAAGCCCGGTTCCTTGTCGCAACAGACGGACGCAATTCAACCATCGCTCGTTTGTTAGGCGATTTTCCATCTAAAAAGTCAAACGACAGGGTCAGCTTCCAGACACATTTTCCTTCATCGGCGTCACCGCATGTTGCTTTGGAACTTTGCGAATACGGTTACCTGGGCCTTGCATCCATCGGAGAAGGGTTAATGAATGTCTGTCTCGTTTGCCGGCCAAAACACGCGGATCAATTCCGGCGTGAGGCGCAAAAGCGTTTCGAACTGCCTTCCGATCACCGGTGGCAGTCTGTAACGCCGCTTACTCGTCCTTCAATCCGGAGTGACCGCCAAAACCTTTTTTATGTAGGAGACGCGGCGCGAGTGGTGGAGCCATTCACAGGTGAAGGAATTCTCTACGCGCTCCGCACTGGATTACTCGCCGGGGAATCGATTATTCGGAGCCTTACTGGATCAATCGATGCCATTGCGTTTTTCGAGTCGAACGTCGGTGGGGTCTACCGAGACCGTCTTTGGATTAACCGACTCGCTCGGCTCTGCGTGCTGCATCCAAAGATCTCCAGCTATTTGTTGGACATATTTAGATGGAGTCCCGGCCCGTTGCGCTACTTAACGGAGAAGGTGGTAGGTAGATATTGAACGCCAGGAACGCCGACCCCGGCCTTGGCTGGACCATGATCGCCCTGATCTGAAAGATGAATCGGCGCTGCTGAGGGCTCCTCTGATCGGGGACCTTACGCTGCGGGCAAATCGATGATCACTTCGGAATAGCTCTTACCGTCGCTATCGATTGTGATATTTCCGTTCATGCGCGCGAGATCACCTCTTACCTTGAATAGGCCGAGGCCAAAAGCAGACCGCTGTCGTTGTGTTGTAAAGAAGGGATCAAAGACCCGCGACAACTGATCGAGCGAGATGCCCCGGCCATTGTCACGAAAACGCAACTCGACCCGCTCGCCAGTGTTATGCACGTGCAGATCCACCTTTGTCGCGCGCGCTTCAGCTGCGTTTTCCAGGATTTCAACAAATATCGATCTCAACCTTTGGAGGTCACCAACAATTCGACCGTCGCCGGAATGGCCAAACGATAAGCCGGGCGGCACGGTCAACGAAACGATCAATTCCGAAACTGGCAATTCTTCGAGCTCTAGAGCGGAAGGTCGAGTAATCAGCGCTGCCTGATCAATGCAGCGCGATAGCTCGGCGGTGGAATCCGCCATTTGCCGTACCTGAGTTTTGACATCTTTGGGTAAACCGTTCTCTAACAAAAGAAGTCCGGAATGACCCGTCAGGACGGTCAGCACGTTGTTGAGCTTGTGCACAAGGCCGCCCAACAGCGCGGCGTAATGTTCAGCCAGATAATCCCCATTGGGGTTCTCTGATCCGACGCGCGAACTCTGGATTTTGGAATTCAAGCTTTGTTGCTGATGGACGGAACCAATTGAGCTTTTCTCGAAATTACTAAGGAATTATGGGTCACGCGACTCAAATTAAATAGTGGGTGACAGTGTAGGGCCGCATAATCGATCTCGATCTAGAGCGACCAATGGCTATAGGCCTTAGCCAACTCGGATTCGGTGGAATGTAGGTACCATTCTTCGAAGCGATTGAGGATCGCGGCTGCCAGCTCCGCGCGCCCAACCGGTCCC
>JBPYFC010000023.1:0-18792 GCA_051984705.1 Chthoniobacterales bacterium
GTGCCTCAAGAATCAGGACTTTGCGCTGGTCCATCCCCAAGGTGAGCGTTTGCAGAACTAATCTTGATCCGTACCGATCGACGATCAAACCGGGCAAACCATCACTCTCGCTCCACACAATCCGGCCGGGATTACGATATGCTCCAAGCTTTTCTCTGCACTGAATGGCTTGACTGATCCGCCGCGTGAAGAAGTCGAGATCTAACTCCTGGCGGCGCCTGGAAAACCGTCTGGCGACGATTTGAGATTTCGGATTGTAAATTGCCGATCCTAGTAGCCTGTCCCGGCCATCCTTCAGCGAGATAACGTCTCCTGGCGCCGGGTCTCCGAACGTTTTCAGCACTTCTGTTCCGTAAACCCAATCATGCCCATGAAAGATCCGGGCTCGCGGTCTGACGATAATCCCCGCCATCCAAGGATGATTGAATGAACCGATAGTTGAGTCAACGCCGACAGCGAAGCCCTTGTTAGTGAGCGATAACATTCAGAATCGCGGCGGCAGCCGCAATCCTAGGAGTAGAGAAATTCGTCGACGTGTTCGGGGCTGCGGAATGCGGTGGCTGGAACGTCCTGCTCGGGATACTCGAAAATCTTTCCTTCGTAGTTCCGAATCACGATCTTTTCGTGGTCATGATAGAGGATGTAACCCGGGTTGATCGGCACCTTGCCGCCGCCGCCGGGAGCATCGATGACATACTGAGGAACAGCGTATCCGGTCGTGTGCCCGCGCAGTCCTTCGATGATCTCAATTCCTTTGGCAACCGAAGCGCGAAGGTGCTCTGAGCCCTGGATCAAGTCGCATTGATACAAGTAGTAGGGTCGAACCCGGCACATCACGAGCTTGTGGACCAGGGCTTTCATGACCTCAAGGTCGTCGTTTACCCCCTTGAGCAGAACACTCTGGTTGCCTAACGGGACCCCGTGGTTTGCCAAACGCTCAAGCCCTGCGCGCACTTCTACCGTCAACTCCCGAGGATGGTTGGCATGGATGCTCATCCACATGGGATGAAACTCCTGGAGCATTTGGCAGAGCTCAGGTGTGATCCGTTGCGGAAGAAATATCGGAACTCTTGTGCCGATCCGCAGAAACTCAATATGTGGGATCGAGCGCAACCGGTGAAGGATGCCCCGAAGTTTTTCGTCGGAAAAGAGAAGCGCGTCACCGCCGGATAGCAGCACATCCCGTACTTCGGTATGCGCCTCGAGATAGCGATAAATTTCTTCAAAATTCGTATGAAGCTCCTGTTCGCCTACACCACTTACGACCCGGCTCCGCGTGCAATACCGGCAATAAGAAGCGCATCGATCTGTCACTAGGAACAAGACCCGGTCGGGATATCGATGTACGAGTCCCGGGACCGGCATGTGCGAATCTTCGCCGCAGGGATCGGTCATCTCGAGCGGGGATCGTACAGTCTCTTCGATTCGCGGAACGACCTGTCGGCGGATCGGGCAATTGGGGTCGTGTGGATCGATGAGGTTGAAAAAATGCGGAGTGATGCCAAGAGCGAGTTTATTACCAGAAAGCAATACACCGGCGCGCTCTTCTCGCGTCAGCGTGATTTTGCTTTCGAGCTGTTCGAGCGTAGTGACCCGATTTTTCAGTTGCCATTTCCAATCGTTCCAAGAGTCCGCAGGAACATCGGGCCAAAAACCTTGGCTAAACGAAACGAACCGCTTGTCAGCGGTTTCGGCTAAGCTATGCATGTGTTGGTTGACTAGTTGGTAAACACTAAGGGCGACTACCCGATTGTCAATTATTCGGGCCTGTCAATGGTTTGCGGACCTGTGGGAGGCTAGCAGATGGCTCACCCAGCGATCGAGCGACCATGCGCCCGCACCGCGTACCATTAATGCCAGGACGATCGCGAGAACCAGTAGATGGAACTCAAATCCCTCGCCACTCTTTTTTCCCAGCCAATTCATCAAAAAGCCGTTTTGAAGATTAATCATCAGGACAGCAACCACCATCACGCACCCGATACCGAAGGCTGCGACCCGCGACAGGAAACCAACGATCAGTCCGATAGATCCCAGAAACTCCGCACAAATCTCAAGTATAGAGAAAAAATAGGGAATGCCCATCTGCCTGAACGTTTCAACTGTTGTGTCGAAACCGGGGCCGTCGAACCAGCCAAGAGCCTTTTGCGAGCCGTGTACGAAGAAAATAATTCCGACTACCAGGCGAAGGACAAGCAGGGTGAAATCATGTGGGCTCCGAAAAACATGCGTGAACGTAGACGGGGGATGCTGATTCTTCGGCATACGTGCTCTCGAGCGACCGTATGAAGTTTCCTTGGACCGGGGTAATTGCAAGTACCGGTTCCGCGTCTCGGGATTCGGGTTCCGGGTTCCGCTGCCAATGGGAAGGCGGCACGCTTCCCCGCTGAGCGGCCGGACTTTCCGAGGGACCCGGAACCCGAAACTGGAAAACCCTGAACCAAATCTCTTGCCGGTTGGCCGACTGCTGTCACATTGCATGTCATAAATCCATTGGCGGCATCGGACCTTAAAAAACGAGCCGTCGTCATTATGAGTTTATTTGATCGTATTTCTCCGCTCCTGGTATGCGGAATGGTTTCGATCCTGTCGGTGCAGCTTTCAGCTCAGAGCGCTGCGCCAACTAGCCCAAAGGACATCGCTCATGCTCTCAATGAAGCGTACACCTCGGTTTACGAGAAGGTGGCGCCTACGGTTGTCGTGATTGATGTCGAAAAGGAGGCCAAGCTCGGCACAGATACCAGTCCGATGCCGGGATTCGATTTTTTCTTTCGTGGCCCTAAAGGAGAGAGTGAGCAACCCGACCAGAGCGAAGGCTCGGGCTTTGTGATCCGGCCAGACGGCTATATCATCACAAACAGCCACGTCATCGATGGTGCCGACAAAATCAACGTGAAGTTGAAAGATGGGCGAAGCCTTCAGGCGAAATTGGTCGGTACTGATGAGAGAACGGATATCGCGGTACTCAAGGTCGAAGAAAAAAATTTACCAGCCGTTGAATTTGCTAACAGCGATCAGGTTAAGGTCGGCCAGCTGGTCTGCGCGATCGGTACGCCGTACAAATTTGCCTACACGTTCACCACCGGTGTCGTCAGCGCCAAGGGCAGGAACGATCTGCTGGCGGATAAATACGAGGACTACATTCAGACGGACGCATCCATCAATCCAGGGAATAGCGGTGGGCCGCTCTGCGATATCGACGGCCGGGTCATCGGCGTTAACACCCTGATTCACGGCCTGAATCGCGGCCTCGGGTTCGCGATTTCAAGCAACATGGCAAGGCAGATCAGCGATCAGCTGATCAGCGCAGGTAAGATCATTCGGCCTTGGCTCGGCATTATGATCGAAAGCTTGAATGATCAGAACCGAAGCGACCTGTTCAAAGGGATCGAAAAAGGAGTTGTGGTGCGGACGATCCAAGCTGACACCCCTGCGGCAAAGAGCGATTTGCGACCGGCGGATGTGATTACTGATGTTGACGGCGTTGCAGTGACTTCGGCCCGTGAATTGCAGAATGAGGTGCTGAAAAAGAAAATCGGCGCGTCGGTCACGTTAGGAGTATGGCGTGACGGAAAGAAGATGACGGTTGCGATCCGAACAGAGGCCTCGCCTACCGAGGCAAACCGCATTGCTTCCAACGCTCCTCCCAGGCCTGAGGGTCAAGCGAACAATCAGAATTTCGGGTTGCAGGTTCAGGACATCACTCCTCAGCTCAAGCAGGAGCTCGAACTGAAGGCGGATTCCGGTGTTGTGATTACCGACATCGTGCCGAACAGCCCGGCGGCGGTTGCGGATGTTAAACCGGGTGATGTGATAACTGAAGTGGACCGGGTGCCGGTCAACAACACTGAAGCATTTCAAAGGGCATTGGCCAGCCAGAAAGGAAAATCGAATCTACTTCTGCTGCTGGATCGCAAAGGGGTCAAAACCTATTCGATCGTGAAGACCAAGTGAGACGGACCAGCGAAATCGGCCGGTCCCAGCGACTGCGGATCATTCACGCGATCAAAAAAAGCCAGGGTCTGTCGGTTAACGAATTGGCGAAACGATTGAACCTTAGTTACATGGGCGTGAAGCAGCATTGCGAAGAGCTGGAACGCCAAGGATACGTCGATACTTGGCGCCGGCCGAAGCCAATCGGTCGGCCGGAGTTGACGTATCGGCTTACTCCCAAAGCGCAGATTTTTTTTCCGGCTACGAGCAATGCTGCGACCATCGAGATTCTTCGGGCGGCCAACCGTCTTTATGGTCCGACGGCAGCAGAGAAGCTTCTTTTTGCGTTGTTCGCCGCGAGAGCGGAGGAGTACATGCGCAAGCTGCGGGGCCAGACCGTTCTGGAGCTTACCGAGATGCTGGCGAAAATTCGGGATGAGGAAGGATATCTGTCGAGCGTCGAGAACTCGGATTCATTAGCTCTAGTCGAATACCACTCCCCAATTTTTGATCTGCTCCAGGAGTTCCCACTGGTGCGCCGCCTTGAACGCGAAATGCTTGAGAGAGTTTTAGGTGCGCCGATCGAGCGAGACGAACAAACCGCTTCTGGACTGTATCGCTGCCGGTTTGTGCTCAGGGTATAGATCCGATTCTCTCTTAGTCCTATGCGTCGCAGAGGTCGTATACGATCGATAGAGCGCCTTGGCATTTTCGTAACTGGAGCTTGCAGATGCAGGCGGGCCTGCTAAATTCCCCGCTCCCTATGCCGAAACCGATTGCGAGACGCAAAACGAAAAAGTCGGTGGCTAAACGCTTTAAAGTCACTGGATCGGGCAAAGTGTTGCGGACCCAAGCTGGCCGCCGGCACTTGCTTGCTTCAAAGAGCGCGAAGCGGAAGCGGCAACTCGCGAAGGTTGCAGTTGTCGATGCCACTGACGAAAATCGGATTAAAGAAAACTTACCGTTCCATTGAGGGGCGGCGAATCGTTCTTCACCTGCCCGATGCCGGTCTTTGGGGCGAATCTCGAATTTGTCGAGGAAGTGTCCTGAGCCTGCGAAAGGGATGACGCGACAGGTGCGGTCGAAGAACGAAAATGAACCAACAACCTGTGCGATGAGGGTCCGGCCGAGGCCGGATTGACGATAGATGCCTAGAGCGACCAATGCACGCGCGAGTCGCGAACGCCGTAAAAGAGTCCTGGAGAAAGCCAAAGGCTACCGGGGCCGCAGATCAAAACTTTTCCGATACGCCAAAGACGCGACGATGAAGGCTCAAACCTGGGCTTACCGCGACCGCAAAACCCGGAAACGCAACCTTCGAAGTCTTTGGATTCAGCGCATCAACGCGGCGTGCCGCCAATATGGTGCGACTTACAGCCGGTTCATCGAAGGGTTGACTGCCGCAAAGATCGAAGTTGACCGCAAAATCCTGGCCGATCTTGCTGTAGCCGACGAAGCCGCATTCAAAGCGATCTTCGATAAAGCGATCGCTGCGCTTAATCAGAAGAAAGCGGCTTAAGCTTGTGGTGAGGAATATCGCAGCCGAGGCAAAATAGCAGTCCTTGGCCTTTTCGCATTTGATGGATATACAATCGGTAGGGCTGAGCTTTATCCGGCAGCTGCCGGACTCGTGCGGGTGGCAGCCCCACGAGATCGAGATGAATCTCGTCCCTACCAACGATGGGCATGCGGCAGGAAAGCGACTGTGCGTTTGACGTCTCTCCACGAATGGGTTCGGTTTGGGCATCGATCTGAGGGCTTCCCATGAACGAGGATCTTCAACAACTTCAGGACACGGCGCTGGCCGAGATCAACCAGACTTCGGATCGGATCCAGCTGGAAAATCTAAGGGTTAAGTTCCTTGGCAAGGCCGGGGCAATCTCGCGTTTGAGCGAGAATATGCGCAATCTGCCAAAAGAGGACCGGCCCCTTTTCGGCAAACGCTTGAACGATGTTCGAACAACCGTCACCACCGCTCTTGACTCTCGGCTAGAGACGTTGCAGGCCCAAGGAGACGCGCAGGCGCTGAGCGGAGTGGACGAAACGCTGCCGGGATTTCCATACCGATTGGGCGCGCTTCATCCGCTTACGCTGCTGCAGGATCGAGCGATCAGAGTGATGAGACGGCTCGGTTTCGCATTGGCGGAAGGACCAGATATCGACACGGAATGGAATTGTTTTGATGCGCTAAACACCCCTCCAAACCATCCTGCGCGGAATGAATCTGACACTTTTTATCTGCCGGATGGCCGATTATTGCGGACGCACACTTCGACGGTACAGATCCGCACGATGCTGGCCGCGAAGCCGCCAATCCGTGTGATCAGTCCTGGTGGCGCCTATCGTCGAGACGAAATTGATGCAACTCACTTGAGCCAATTTAATCAATTGGAGGGGTTGTATGTCGACCGGAACGTAAGCGTGGCCGATCTTAAAGGAACGCTCGAGTATTTTGTCCAAGAGCTGTTAGGAAAGGACGTGCGCACACGATTGCGTCCTCATTTCTTTCCGTTCGTCGAACCGGGTTATGAAATCGACATTCAATTGCCGGGAGTGAACGGCGGCAAATGGATGGAATTGCTCGGGTGTGGACTGGTACACCCGGCTGTATTTGAGCAGATCAATTCAAAACGCAATGACAATGCGTACGACCCGGAGGTCTGGTCGGGATTTGCCTTTGGAATGGGACTGGACCGTCTTGCCATGTCGTTGTTCGGTCTGCCGGATATCAGACTCCTGGTCGAAAGTGATCAACGGTTCTTGTCTCAGTTCGCCGAATGAAACTTTCCCTCAACTGGCTCAAAGAATTTTTGCCGTCTACGGGCCCGGTCGATCAGCTCGTCGAAACGCTGATTTTCTCTGGCGTTGAAGTCGATGATGTACGGGAGCAAGGCGCTGATTTCGACAAGGTGGTCGTTGCTCAAATCGAATCCTTTGCGCCACACCCGAATGCCGATCGGTTGAGCGTGTGCCAGGTCAATGATGGTTCCGGAATACCGCGGCAGATTGTTTGCGGTGCGAAGAATTTTAAAGCGGGTGACAAGGCGCCGCTCGCATTGCCCGGCGCTGTCCTGCCGGATGGCTTGAAGATCAAGGCCAGTAAACTTCGAGGAGTGGAATCCGAGGGCATGCTCTGCAGCGCGAAAGAACTCACTCTCGCTGAAGACGCCGCCGGAATATTGATCCTGCCGGAGGAGGCCGAAATCGGAAAGCCGTTGAGCACGGTCTTTCCGAGCGACACGATCATCGATGTCGAGACAACGCCGAACCGGCCAGATTTGCTAAGCCACTACGGAATTGCGCGAGAGCTTTCTGCTTTGCTGGAGCGGCCGAGACCCTCTTTGCCTGGCGTTACGATTGGGGACCGCACCCGGAACGATCCAAGCATTGTCCGGGTTGATGCGGCCGACGCTTGTCCTTATTACACGGCACGGTTCATCCGGGGTGTCAGAGTGGGGAAGAGTCCGGCATGGCTCCAGCAGCGACTTGAATCAGTCGGCGTGCGCTCGATCAACAATGTGGTCGATATCACAAACTACGTTTTATTGGAACTAGGCGCACCGTTACACGCATTCGACGCTGCAAAAATTCGGGAAGGAATCGTTGTCCGCAAAGCGGTTCCAAAAGAGAAGTTGCTCGCCCTGGATGGAAAGGAATACGAGCTGTTGCCCGAGGATCTAGTGATAGCCGATCATCAGCGTGCGCTGGTAATTGCCGGAGTGATGGGCGGCGAGGAGAGTGGTGTCACGGAATCAACCGTAGATGTTTTATTGGAAGCGGCATATTTCACGCCCGGTCCGCTTCGCAAAACGAGTCGGCGTTTGGGATTAATCTCGGAGTCCAGCTTTCGATTTGAGCGCGGTATTGATCCGGAGACCGTTTTGTTAGCTTCAAGGCGCGCGACCGACCTTATCGTTCAGCTTTGCGGCGGGAAGGCTGAATCTGAGGCGGTTGTCGCGGGGGCAGTACCACACCTGATTCGGAGCATTCGGCTCCGGCCTGAACGGAGTGAAGCTCTGATCGGCATGAAGGTGCCGGACTATGAGAAATCGTTAACCCGGCTCGGGTTAAAAGCTCTGGAAGATGGGCGATGGGAGACTCCAAGCTATCGGCAGGATCTCGAGCGGGAGGTTGATCTTATTGAAGAGGTAGCACGAATGGCTGGCCTTCATAACATTCCCTCCAAGGTGATCAGTTTGGCAACGGCCAGCAGTCCGACCGATCACGCGCACGACGAGTCGATGCAGCTCCGTCAACGTCTTGTCGGGCTTGGTTTATTGGAAGCGCGCAGTTCGACGTTGGTGGACGACTCGGCATTGAGTTTCGATTTGAGCCAGGGCCGCGGGGTTCTTGAGCTGCGCAATCCGTTGGCCAGCGATCAAAAGATTCTTCGTCCGTCGTTGATTCCGGGCCTTGTGCGCGCGGCTGAACGAAACTTCAATCGAGGCTCGGCGGGTGTCGGCATTTTTGAGATCGGGCGAATTTTCAGTGTTGGCGAGATGGAGGAACGAGTTTCTCTTTCGATTCTAGTTTCTGGTGAGAAAGCCGCTAAAAGCTGGGATCAGCCCGCGGCGACCTACGATTTCTTCGACCTCAAAGGGATACTCCGAGCAGCGCTAGGGGTCGATTTCCAGTTGCGCCGTCAGGCACCAACAAATTTTGCGCCATTAGTATGCGATGTAGTCGATACGGAGAACCGAGTCATCGGGAGAATCGGTCAAGTGAAACCGAGCCTTGCGAAAGAACTGGGAGCTAAGGGGCCGATTTTTGTATCTGAAGTGCAGCTCCCGTACGCCCCGCCCCGAACATTCCGGTACAAAGCTTTGGATCGGTTTCCTGCCGTGATCCGCGATGTAGCATTTTTCGCCCCGGAAGATCTCAAGTATCAGGAGGTTCTAGATACTCTGGTCTCGGCCAACGAACCATTGCTGGCAGAGGTGCGGCTCTTCGATGTCTTTGTAGATCTGGAGGGCAAAAAGGTTCCATTTGGCCAAAAATCGATGGCCTGTAGTTTGACATATCGGGCTCCCGACAGGACGTTGACCCAAGACGAAGTCAACGTGGCGCATAACCGCCTCAAGTCGCAGCTGGTAAAAGACCGGCAAGTGACGCTTCGGGAATAACGGTTCTTTGCCACGATTAGATTTTTTGCCCTGCGGTGTTCGGGATTTCAGGCCAATGCCCCAGACCCGATATACAAAATCCCAGGAGGCTTGGCTGCGCGTACGACAATGACAGGCCTTGATTGGAAGTCAGCGCGTGCGCCAGCGGTTATCCGCCCTTGCATAAGGGGAATGGGTGCTTCTGCCTAATCGACACCAGCGGGGCAAACTTTTCCTGTCGTCGTTAAGGCAGGGTACCCGTTTGGGGCATTTGCGTGGTTCGCCGTTGACAACATATTGCTCGATTGTTGTACTGCCGCCGTTCCATGAAAAGCGTCGCTTTAACAATCGGATTCATTTCCACCCTTCTTTCTGTCTCCGCTTTTGGACAGCGGTCGCCAGGGTCAACTCCTACTCCGTTGCCACAGCTGCAACGGACCGCCGAATTAGAATCGAACTTGAAGTGGCAACGAGGAAACATCATTCTTGGCGAGAATTTAGCGACCCTCACAGTTTCGCCACAGTTTCGTTATCTTTCAGCGCAAGACGCAAAGATTGTTCTCGTCGATTTGTGGGGTAATCCGCCGGCAAGCGCGTCGAGAACTTTGGGGATGATTTTCCCTGCGGATGTTAGTCCGACGTCTCGAGATTCCTGGGCCGTTGTGATTACATACCAGACGAACGGATACGTAAAGGATAACGACGCAGAAAATACCAATTACGCGGACCTGCTTAAGCAGATACAAAAAGCGACTGCCGATGCGAATCCGGAGCGAGTGAAGCAAGGGTACCCGGAAATGACGGTCGTAGGTTGGGCCGAGCCGCCGCATTACGACAAAGCAAACCACAAACTTTATTGGGCTAAGGAGCTACAATTCGGGAATTCGCAGAATCATACGCTCAATTACAGTATTCGTGCCCTGGGGAGGCAAGGAGTTCTGGAGTTGAATGCCATCGCGGGAATGTCTGATTTGGATGCGATCAAGGCGCGAATGCCTGAAGTAATCTCAATGATCGACTTCAATCCGGGCAATCGTTATGCAGATTTCACTCCGGGTCGTGATAAGGTTGCCGAATACGGTCTGGCGGCACTGATCCTTGGAGGAGTTGCCGCAAAGGTCGGGTTGTTCAAGGGGCTCTTTCTCGCGCTGCTTGCTGCAAAGAAGTTTGTTTTTATCGCGATCGTTGCCGTACTCGGATTTATCGGACGAATCTTCGCCATCAAAAAGAAATCCAAAACGCTTCCCTCTGTGCCGTCCGAGGTTATCGGGAATGGCCCCGATCGTTAGTTCCGCCTCGCTCACATGAGCCAATCTTTCTCAATCCTCGATTTCGGAAGCTGGCTGCTGGTCTTCATTTTTTCGTTAACTACCCATGAAGCCGCTCATGCTTGGGCGGCACAGAAGCTCGGCGATCTGACCGCCTACCATGGTGGACAGGTCACGCTGGATCCGATTCCCCATATTCGGCGTGAGCCCCTCGGGATGCTCATCATCCCAATCGCGTCCTATTTGAGTTCTGGCTGGATGTTTGGCTGGGCAAGCGCGCCATTTAATTTCGCTTGGGCTCAGCAATATCCGCGCAGGGCCGCAGTGATGGCGTTCGCAGGGCCAGCCGCCAACTTTTGCATCGCCGCAGCAAGCTGGATCCTGCTCAAAGCCGGACTCTTGTGCGGATTCTTCCAGCCTGCGATGTTTCCACGATTTTCAGAGCTGGTCGTGGCGCCGCCGGGTCTGCTCCATCTCTTGGCGATCTTATTGAGTATTGCCTGCCTGCTTAACCTACTGCTGGGAATTTTCAATCTACTTCCGCTGCCGCCGCTGGACGGCAGCGCATTCCCGTTGTTCTTCCTTCCAACTGAGGCCGCCGCGGGATATCAGCGCTTCATGCGGGCCAGCTGGCTGGTCCTTCCAGGAATATTTATAGCGTGGCAAATATTTCCGAAGATCTGGTATCCAATTTTGCGCGCATTTGTATCGACTCTTAGGTGAGAAACGCCGACATCGCCGGCATCGCTGGCATCGGAAATAGGCGCGGCAGGCATTCGTTGCCGGCGTTGTCGGCGATGACTAGCCAGGAGGCCACTTCATGTAGCGGCCGCCCAGCAGATGCACGTGGAGATGGGGTACCGTTTCGCCACCGTGCGGACCGTTGTTGATTACAATTCTGAATCCTGAATCGGCGATTCCGAGTGATTTGGCTGTGGCCGCTGCCCGGAAAAGCAACTTGCTCAACAAAGCGGCGTCAGCATCTGACGCTTGAGCAATTCGCGGAATCGCTTTTTTCGGAACGATCAAGACATGGACCGGAGCCTTTGGGTTTACGTCATGGAAAACAATCAGGTCGTCGTCCTCATGAATAATCTTCGCCGGAATTTCGCGAGCAATAATCCTTTCGAAAGTAGTCATCGAATCGTGAGCACGATGTTTTTGGTAGTTCCTTCCACTTGTCCACGCACAAAATAGACGATTTCGTTGCGAAGCTGAGAACAGGTCCGGCTCCATGTTTTGACCGATTGAAGATGACGGACACAGGGGCGCAACCCATGGATCTCTACGGCCTGTTCAGAAAGAGCAGGCTGTATGCGTTTTTTCAAAAGTTGGAAAAAGGCGAGCTCATATGCCGGCCCAGCTTCGTGCGCGAGCTCGGTGAGAGAAATCTCAATAGGCGGGTTTAACAGCTCAAAACAGAGTGCGACTTCCGCATACCCGATTGCCTGCAAAACGGAGCGGATAATGTCACCGATCTGCGCCGGTGTTACGATGTTAGAATCATACTCCGTCGCCAGATAACAGATCACACTAGAGGCGACGTGATCTGCTAACCACCAACTCGAATACCCAGCCTTCTCGGCTGCCCGGCAAAGACAGAACCGGAGCCAATCTTTACGTACGGGTGAGCATTCATTGTCGTCTCGTCGTAACAACGGAAGCGAGTCGCGCAGAGATATCACGTGACAAACAGATCTGGTTGAAGTGCGTTTCTCTTAACC
Source organism: Chthoniobacterales bacterium (assembly GCA_051984705.1). Taxonomy (GTDB): domain Bacteria; phylum Verrucomicrobiota; class Verrucomicrobiia; order Chthoniobacterales; family JAFAMB01; genus JBKPBY01. Next base: position 12,028 of record JBPYFC010000023.1, read on the forward strand.
TTTCGACCGAGAGACTCTATCTCATTTATGAATTCACCGATATCCTGGAATTGCCGGTATACCGACGCGTACCGGATGTAGGCGACTTCGTCCAACGCATGCAGACGTTCCATTACCCGGATACCAATGGCACTTGCCGGCGCTTCATGATCGAAGGTCTGTTCCAACTCCTGGATTATTTCTTCTGCCGCACGCTCGAGCGCGTCGTAACTAACCGGTCGTTTCTCGCACGCCTTCACCATTCCGGCCAAAAGCTTCTGTCGATCAAACGGCTCGTGACGGCCATCGCGTTTGATGACGCGCAGATCTCGACGCTCAATCTCTTCGTAGGTGGTGAAGCGATACTGACAAGCGAGACACTCCCTTCGGCGACGAATTGCAGCGCCGGCTTTCGCCGCGCGGGAATCAATCACTTTGTCCTCAGGATTTCCGCATTTAGGACATCGCATGAGCAGAGCAGGCCAGTGTGACAACCGCAAGATATTGTGGTGTCTTAATCTCAAAACACAAGAGAAACTTTAAGACGTACATGGGGGAAACTGCGTTTTGATCTTGCAACGCATCCTGAAATTCTGTTGCCGCCGGCTGGCGTGCGAAGAGAAATCGTCTTAGCAGCGGCATTAATGAGGTGGATCGGATAATCTGTGATTGGCTCCAGTACAACTGGCACCCAAAATTAGCCCGCAGCGGCATCTTCGCTTTGCGGTGCTTTCTGAACATCGCTCACCAGAGGGTCTCCTACGGGCGATCCGTCTGACGCAACCTCAATCAGCAATTTACCGGTTGTCTTTCTGCCCTCGAGATCTCGATACGCTTGTGCGACGTCGGCCAGCGGATAGGTGCGTTCGATGTGGAGTTTAAGTGAACCGTTGGCAACCCAATTCAGAACTTTGGTTCCGCGCGTTTTCAGGCTCCTCGGATCTGCGATGTGATGCTGCAAACTTGGTCGTGCCAAAAAAATCGAGCCGCTCGTCGTCAGCTGCAACGGATCAATTGGGGGGACGGGTCCGCTCGATTGGCCGAATAATGCGAGTGTTCCCAACGGGCGCAAAACGCTCATGCTACCTTCATAAGTACTTTTTCCGACCGAGTCGTAAACTACGTGAACACCTTTTCCTTTTGTTAGATCCTTAACCGCTGGGACAAAATCGGTCTGTGTATACAAAATGATTTCGTCCGCGCCGGCTTCGCGGGCAATCTTCGCTTTCTCATCGGTTGATACAGTTGTGAAAACCCGCGCGCCCTTGTTTTTTAGCAGTTGAATCAACAACCGCCCGGTGCCTCCTGCACCGGCATGAACCAGAGCGACCGTTTTCTTGCCGGCTGGGTAAGTCGTCTCAGAAAGATATTGAGCAGTAATCCCCTGCAACAGGGCTGCGGCGGCTGAGCTGTCATCCACATTCTCCGGCACAGGGACCAATTTCCGGGCTGGAGCCAGCATGAATTCTGCAAACGATCCGAGCTGAAACGGCCAGGCGACTCGAGTTCCTGGTTGAATTTTCGTTTTTGGTCCAACCTTTTCCACCACGCCGGCTCCTTCAGATCCCAGCGAGCAAGGTAGCGGCGTACGATAAAGTCCGGTCCGCTGATAGACATCGACAAAGTTAACCCCTGCCTTGTGAACGCGCACAAGCGCTTCACCGGCTCCGGGTTCAGGCACGGGGATATCATCGAGTTGAAGGACTTCTGGTCCACCGTAGGAATGCAATCGGATAGCTTTCATAAGTTTGGAATTTCGAGATTCGGGCGCGCAGCCAGGCCCGGAGATCGCTGCGAACGAAGATTTCCTTTTTCGAACTGCCGCGAAAAACGGTCCTGTGCAACCAGATTTCTGGTCTGAATCGAATCGGGACGCCGCTCGTGAGACGCAGGCTGAATCATCCGCCCACATACCCACCACTGTGACTCTCTCGCACGGCGCACCGAACCCCCGAAACTTCACTCTTCGCCGTCGTAATACTCCGCGTTTAACCCGCGGATCAATGCACGTTCTGGCGAACGCACCAACCATTTCTTACTATCATGAAGATAGCTTGATTCGCCGATCGGATTATCCGCGATGACGTAGACAATCAGATCCTCTGAACTGTCGTTGATCAACTGATGTGGTTGTCCCGGTTCAAATATAAATGCGTCTCCAGCTTCAATCGCCGTCGTTCCATCCTGATGTCTCGCGATTCCTTTACCGGAAATCACATGATAGAACTCCCATTGGGCGCTGTGCGAATGGTAAGGATAGGGAGTTCGCCCCGCAGGTATTCGCAAGATCTCAACATCAAACGGGTGCCTTTCCTTCAGATCGGTGGATGCCGGGTTTCGCCCCAATGCCTCTGAGACTTGTTTGCCTGCGCCACAAAATTTTCCTTTCGGCGAAGACCAGGAAAACTCCTCCATCTTGTTCGTATTCACTTTACGCATACGCGTTTGTTCTACCTGGCTAGAAAATCTGATGACGCCTGCGCTGTCAAACTAACTGGTGTCAAAGACACAAATTGGCTTCCGAATTAAGCGAAAAAATGTTCGTGATCGTTTGGGAACATTCGGCTACTTCTTGTTGGCCTTATTCCAGCTTCGATGAGTCTCCGGACACGCAATGCGGCACTAGCGACGGCAGCGGCGCTGTTTAGCGCCGCTGTGAGGGCGCTCCCGGGCAGCTCGAATACTGACTATATCACCCCGACGTTCACCTTTTCGCCCGATCACCGCTTCGGAGTCATGGTTCCCGTTTTTCACATCGAAGCCGAAGCGGCGCAGGAACCGGACGACCGGCGGAACAAAGTGGTGGAGCTACGCACGTACCGGATCGTAGCCGTGATCCACACCGAACCGGGTTATGATCGCGCATTGAGCTTCCATGAAACCGCTACACCACGCTGCTCAGCCGACTCGTCCCTCCTCCTTTGGAAAGTCAACGGCAAATGGAGCCCTGACGCGCTGGTTTTGCTCAAAATCGAGCAAAACCGAGCGAAGTGGCAACTGGACCTACTGAAGACAGCACAGCAAGCTGTGCTTGCACGCACGCGAGAGGCGGCGCCAGACCAATACGAGATTTGTAAGAAAGCTAATTCGGTTTTAGATGGCCGCAAATATCCAGACGGTTTCACCATCGATGTCACCACCGATGGAGAAAACACTAGGACAATTGCTCTCCCGCTCGAAGTTCACGCCGATCTAGATTCGAACCCGAAGGAGATAGAGAATTTGCCGACCCTGACTTCACACCTTGATGCTGTCGTCACGTCAGATGGCAAATTCGCAGTCAAAGGCTTCCACCTCGGTTCCAGCAAACAACCGTAGCATCACACAGAGCCTCAACCAATCGCTGCACCCAACCGTGCTGGCCGTTCTGATGAGTAGGTTCTATATGATCTCGACACTAAACTCCGCGGCAAAGCTCGCTCCCGCCAGCGAAAATGGGAGCTCGACTACGCAAAACGCGAAAACCTGTCGCGCCGTAGTCCGGCATTGGCCGGACGAAGGCGGACGCCAAACGCTAACCGCGCTCTCGCGCGCGATTTTCGAACCGGGTGAACTCTTTGAGGAAAGTCAACGGGACGTCACCGGTCGGGCCGTTACGCTGTTTTGCGATGATCAGCTCCGCTTCGCCGGCTTTTTCTTGCTTCGCATCTTCGTCGGTCTCGTAGTATTCCGCACGTACAAGAAGCCCGACCAGATCTGCATCCTGCTCAATTGAACCGGATTCGCGTAGATCGCTCAATCGGGGACGGCCACCTTGCTGAGCGCGCGCATCCGGTTGCCGGTTGAGCTGGGCGATCACAATGATAGGCAGATTCAATTCTTTGGCCAATCCTTTGATACCGCCGGAAATTTCAGAAATTTCCAGCTGCCGATTATCTTGTGCGCGTCGGGTTGTTGATCGCAAAAGTTGCAAGTAATCGACGATGATGAGCCGAATGTCGTGCTGAGACTTCATTCGGCGCGCTTTGGCGCGCAGCTCCGTTATCGTCAGTCCTGGTGTATCGTCGATAAACATTTTTGCCGCAGCCAATCTGGCGGCCGCAGTAGTGAGACTTGGAAAATCGCGCTCAGAAAGGAAGCCGTTTCGCACCTTCTGCAAATCGACTTTTGCTCGCGAACAAAGCAACCGCTGGACCAGTTGCTGGCTGCTCATCTCCAGGCTGAAGACCGCCACCGGTTTTCCCACATCCATCGCCACATGCTCAGCGATGTTCATCGCGAGAGCGGTCTTACCCATGCTGGGTCTGGCAGCAATCACGATCATTTCCGAAGGATGCAGACCACTGGTCATTCGATCGAGTTCGACGAATCCAGTTGGCAAGCCGGTCACCGAACCGCGATTTTCGTAAAGTCTTTCGATCTGTTCGATAGCTTCCATAACCAGTTCTTTGGTCGAAGCCATCTCTGTGGTCACATGTTCGCCGGTGATGGCAAAGATCTCTTTTTCTGCATCATCAAGCAACGGCTCGATTTCTTCCTGTGGGTCGTAGCACTGGCTGGCCAGCTTGTTACAAGTAAGGATCAGCCGTCGCAGCAGATATTTTTCGCGTACGATTTCGATGTAGTAAGCTGCGTTCGCGGCAGTTGGGACAAAAGAATAAAGAGAACTCAAGAACTCGGGACCGCCTATTTCTTCGAGCTGATTGCGATCCTTCAATCCTTGTTTCAGTGAGACGAAGTCGATCGGCTTACTCTTGTCGCTAAACTCGATGACGAGATTATAAATGATCTGATGGGCCGGGATATAGAATGCATCCGGCCGAAGGCGCAGCACGCACAGGTCTGAGACTTCGCGTGGCGAGAGCAATAGTGAACAGAGAACAGCCTTCTCGCCGTCCTCGCTAAACGGCAAAGATCTTGGAACGTCCTTGCTGGTGGAAAGGCTGTGGACAGCCTGTGAATAACTGGTTTTACCGGCTTTTCCAGTCGTCCCTTGATTGCTCAAGGGGTTCTCAACAGGTTTTGTCAAACCTTGAGAACCTTCTGCCATCGTTAAGATACTGCCTTAGATCGCCGTTTTGTTTTGGTCTTCGAATCCGCGGACTCCGCAGATTCCTCAACCACCACTGCCGGTTTAGACGATTTGATGTCGACTTTCAAGGTCGCTGTTACGTCGTGGTGTAATTTAACCTCGATTTCTTTTTCACCACTTTCTTTGATCGGGCGTTCCAACTCGATCTTGTGACGATCCACTTCGATCCCGAATTCCGAGCGCAACTTGTCTTCGATATCTTTTGGCGTGACCGATCCAAACGCTTTTCCGGTTTCGCCCGTCTCCAAAACGAAATCGAGTTTAACCTTGCTCAGTTTGCGGGCAAATTCCTGCGCCTCGTTTAGTTCGCGCGCTTCGCGTTCGGCGCGTTTTGCCTTCAGGGTATTCCGCCGCTTCAAATTTGCGGGAGTGACTTCGTAGGCTTTGTTGGCCGGGATCAGATGATTACGCGCGTAGCCGCTACGGACCTTTACGATATCGGCCTCAGCACCCAGACCGGGGACATTTTCTTTCAGGATTATTTCAGTGACAGCCATAGAGCCTCGACAAACTTGGGAGGGCATGACTACATCGCAAGGGCCCGGCTGTCAAGCAGAGGAACGCCCGAGGCGCGTCCCTAAAATAGGAGTTACCTGATCGAAGTCGACGCAGGTGGATGGAAATCGTCTCGGTCGTGATAGCGCTGGAAAGTCACGACTGCGCACATCGTTTTGGCTTCACGATCGATGTCCCACCTAATCGGCTCGAATCGTCTTAAGAACTTCCTCCGTATCCGAGAAGTCTTTAAAAAGAAAATCCGGTTTCTCTTGCTGAAGCGTCTCGTATGCGAACGAACCGGTAGCTACGGCGATTGTCCTGGCCCCAAACGATCTTCCGCAATTGATGTCGCGCGGTGTGTCGCCGATTACATAGATATCTGTCTCCGCGAAACGTCCTTTAGAAATTTTTTCGGCTCGCGTCTTCGCAATTGGTCCAAGCTCGTTACGATCATGATGATCGTCTCCAAAAGCGCCGACGGAAAAATAATGGTTAATACCGTGGGCTGAGAGCTTCAGTTGCGCGCCCCTCTCAACATTTCCGGTCAGGAGGCCAATGGTCCAGCCGGTCGTCGCGATGGTATCGAGCAAAACTCTGATTCCCGGCAGAATGACACCCGGTGATTCAGCAAGCTGATCTCTGAGGCGCGCGAGGTAGCCACCGATGTAACGGTTGACGTTACCGTCGGTTATCGGTAGCGAACGCTTTGCCAGCACCTCTCGGATAATCCCGGTATCGGTGTTTCCGGCGATGGTTACACCTGACAAGTCTTCGTCGAGGCCGAAGACATCGTTAGCGGCGAGTTGCAAAGCCACGCGCCCGGCGCCATCGGTCGTGACCAGCGTCCCATCAATATCAAAAAGCAGGAGCTTCATGCCTCCGAACCCGACACTTCGGTTGGCGGCGACTCCTCTTCTTCGACGTTGAATTTGCGTTTGCGCTTATTATTTGGGAGCGGTGACATCGTCATGCTGATGCTCCTTCCCATGAGCCTCGGCTCCGCGTCCACCAAACCCATCGTCGAAAGATCATCCCTGAGACGCCGCATGAGTTGGTCTCCCAGCTCCGTATGGCTCATTTCGCGGCCACGAAACTGGAGCTGGAACTTCACTTTGTTCCCTTTGTCCAAAAACTCTTCCGCATGCCGCACTTTAGTCAGGTAATCGTGAGGATCGATGTTTACCCGGAACTTGATTTCTTTCAGCTTCGATGTCGTCGATTTCTTCTCTTTGTCTTGCTTGGAGAGATCGTATCGG
>JBPYFC010000024.1:0-7303 GCA_051984705.1 Chthoniobacterales bacterium
TATTATCAACAATTTTGTCCTTAACTCTCTTCATATTTTGGAATCCTTATGCAAATTAGGTTCATAATGCGATCGGCGTAACTAGGGTTTCCGGTTTCATTCGGACACGAAATTATCCGGCAAGAGACCAGCGGTGTCTGGTTCGAGAACGAGATCGAGGACGAGGAAGAGAAAGAGGAAGAGCGGCTGCGGTTGGCAGCCGTGAAAGACAGATGGGTTTCCCGAAGGAAACCCATCTGCGTTCTATAACACGATCAGCAGCTTACAGGTTCTTTGCTCTCTTGTAGAGTTTGGTGGCGATTTCGAAGATTTCTTCTGGAGCATAGTTTGGCGCAAAGCTTGAAGCGATGCCGGCAAGGTGCGCCAGATCGCTGCCGGCCGGAGGTGCGTCGACAAACTCAAGTCGATCACTGCCTCCAAGACCTTCCGTATTGGGTGCGGCCAACGCAAGCAGGTGACGGCCGGTCTCGCCGTGGGTTCAGGTCGGAATCGAACAGGAGGTCGCAAAGGATTAAAAAGAAAGGAAAATAGCTTCTCTAGGTTCTTTTTTCTTCGCTTCCTTCTGTTCGGATCGCTTCTCGACGGCGGCGAGAGAGAGGCTTCTCTAATGCGCCGCCATGCCTTGTTTTGCTGTGGTCTTCTGGCACAGCCAGACTAGTACGGCAGCGATCAGCAGGGAGATCCCAACGATCAGGAAAGCGTCATTAAATGCCATGACGTATGCCTCCCGCCTGACAATATTCTTAAGCTGGCCATATGCCTGTTGAGTCGCGATAACCGCATCATGACCTTTGTTCACAAAGGCGACGGAAATGTCGTTCAGCCTGTCTTGGACAACCGGGCGATACGAATTGATGTATGCGCCGATCTCAAAATCGTGGAACTGCTCGCGTCGGGTAATGACCGTATCCAGGACGGCGGTGCCGACGCTGCCGCCAAGGTTGCGCGCGATATTGAACACTGCAGAACCGTCGCCAGCATCTTTCGGGAGCAAAATTGCGGTCGCTAACGCTGAGAGCGGAATGATGGTAAACGGCTGACCGAGTGCTCTGACGATGTTTGAAATTATGAACTGGTCGCCGGCGTAATCGTGCGACATGGAAGAGTTCATCCAGCAGCTATAGGCGAAGACGAGTGCGCCGAAGCAAACCAGGGCACGCAGATCAAATCGTTTCATCAGGCGAGGGACGAACGGGAAAATCAAAAGCTGTGGAAGGCCTACCCAGATCATCGCTTGCCCGGTTTGGAAAGCGCTATAGCCCTGCACGATCGTCAGATACTGCGGCAAGAGATAAACCGTTCCGTACAATGCCGACCCTAAAAAGAAGTTCGCGGCGGAAGCGATACCGAGGTTGCGGCTGCCGATCAAACGCAGGTTTACAAAAGGCTTTTTCCGGAGCAACTCGATGATGACAAATGCTGGAATGAAAATGGCCGCGAGAATGGCGCAACGTTGAATAAACGGGCTGCCAAACCAATCATCGCGCTGACCCTCCTCCAGCATGGCAATAAGTGATCCTAACCCGATAGCCATGCTGCCGATTCCGAACCAATCACCGTCCCGAAGCTGTTCCAGTTGCATGGGCGTTGACCGGACGGCATAGATGATCGACGAAATCATCAGCGTCCCCGGGATTAGATTGACGTAGAAGACCCATTGCCACCCATAGTTATCGGTCAGCCATCCGCCGATGGATGGCCCGACGGCTGGGCCAAGTGTCGCAGTGATGCCAAACAAGGCGAGGCCAAGCGGCTGCTTGCTTTTTGGCAGAGTAGTGAGCGCGATAGTTAGCGCCATCGGAATCATTACGCCGCCGGTGAACCCTTGGGCGGCGCGAAACGCGATCATTTCGCCAAGGCTCCGCGCCAGCCCGCAGAGGCTAGAGAATATTAAAAAAAGCGCGACGTTAACAATCAGGTACCAGCGCGCGCTAAAAACCCGGGCTAGCCACGCTGTAAGAGGGATGGTTACGATTTCGCCAATCAGATAACTGGTGGAGATCCAGGAACCCTCATCCTGAGTTGCTGAAATCCCACCGGTAATATCTCTCAAGGAGGAGTTGGTGATCTGGATATCAACCACCGCCATGAAGGCGCCCAGCATTGTTCCCATCACACCTACCCAGGTTCGAAAATCGACCGGTTTTTCTTCAGTGCCAGCCATGTTGTGTCACTCCTTTTTCGTCTGAATTTTGGTTTGCCTGACGGACGCGGCGCGTCCGAACTACTTCACTCTGATCTTCGGCTCGACTGAGAGCCCTGGTACAACCAGCTGCTCGTAGTCGCGGACGCTTGCTCGGTCGAACAGGATCTTGACCGGAACCCGCTGCACGATCTTCGTGAAATTCCCGGTGGCGTTATCCGGAGGAAGCAACGCGAACACCGCGCCGGTGCCGGACTGAAAGCTGTCGACTCGACCGATAAATTTGTGGTGAGGCAGAGCGTCCACGGTGATTTCGACCGGCTGCCCTGGTCGAATTCGGCCCATTTGGGTTTCTTTGAAGTTGGCGACTACCCACGCATCGGGTTCGGAGATTGAGAGCCCGGCCTGACCTGCTTGGACACGCTGCCCGGTCTCGAAGGTCTTTTGCGATACCCGCCCGTTGCTGGGAGCGTAAACCGTAGTATACGAGAGCTGTAGCTCAGCGTTTTGCACCTGCGCCGAAGCGACTCCTACTTGGGCGGCTGCGGCTTGTTCTTGAGCCTTCGCGGTTTCGATGTTCGCTTGAGCCACATTCACCGCCGCTACGGCAGCCTTGTAAGCGGCATCGTTGCCCTCAAACTGGTATTTAGCGTTGTCCAGATCCTGACTGGAGATCACTCCTTTGCCTTGGTAAAACAGCTGGTAACTTCGTTGAAAGTTCCGCTGCGAGTTAGTGTCCTGAGCTTTAGCAGAATCGGCTTGGGCCCTGGATTGCGTCAGCTGAGCGTCGCTCTGGATTAACGCGGCGCGACTTTGCGCCAGCTGAGCTTCTGCCTGCTGCAGGCTCGCTCTGGCCTGGGTCAGCGCCACTTGGTAATCTTTTGGATCGAGGCTGGCAATGGGTTCTCCCTGTTTGACTAATTGGTTGTCATCCACCAGGACCTCGGAGATCGTTCCCGCGACTCGAAAACTAACCGGATGCTCGTGAGCGGTGATATAGGCGTCGTCGGTTACTTCGAATTGGCTTGAATAAATCCAGTACCACACGCCAATAGCTACTCCCAAGACCAAAACCGGCAACGCCAACCACCGAATAAGCGGTTTGCGTTTTTTCGGCGGCGTTGCGACTGGCGCCTGGAGATTTGGCTCGCGATCTCGAATCCGGGGCTGCTCTTGTAGGGCGATTCCGTTGGTTGAGGCACTCATGAGACTCGTTCCATTCAACTGGTTTGTACGATTGGTCGTCATTTGATCTGACCGAAACCAACCCCATGATCACGAACACGGGGAATACTTAGTTCTTGTCGCGGTGATAAGGAGAGCTTATCACCAGATAGGGAACTATGGAGTTACGTCACTTCCGCTATTTTATTGCTGTGGCCGAGGAATTGAGCCTGCGCCGCGCGGCTCACCGTCTCCATGTCTCGCAGCCCGCATTGAGCCAACAGATCAGTGATCTGGAGGATGAGCTTGGACTCAAGCTATTTAAGAGGAATTCACGAGGGGTCGAGCTGACCGAAGCCGGGCGTGCCTTTCTGACTGGAGGGCGCCGAGTGCTGGTGGCCGCTAAGCAGGCAGCTGAACAGGCTCAAGAGGCCGCGAAGGGAGAAAGGGGGAGGCTGGTAATCGCTAGTGTCGGTCCATTGACCGCCTCATTTCTGCCGGTCGTTTTGTCCCGGTTTCGCGAGCAGCACCCGCTGGTTGAGATCACCGCCTTACACATGAACAATCGGGCACAAATCGAGGCCGTGCTGAACGGTTCGATCATGCTCGGTATCGGATACCACAGCCTCGTGCTGGAGGAGGATGAACAGGAGCAGGTATCCAGTCGATTGCTACTTCGTTCGCCGGTGGGAGTCGCCTTCTCGAAAAACCGGCGGTTTCCAAAGGGAGCGGTTCCAAAGCTTAGAGACTTTCGTTACGATAAATTCATATCAATTGATCTGGCCCTTGGATTTGGATACGAGCATTGGTTGCGTGGATTTTGCAAACGGGTCGGTGGATTTGAACCAGAGGTCGCAACGAGGGCCGACTCGGCAGACAGTTTGATCAGTATGGTTGCGGCAGGACGCGGAGTGTTTGTCGGAGCGGAATTGGGTATCCGCGGGCGAGAGGGGCACTGGAGATCGGCGATCGACTTTCGTTTGTTAACCGAACCGGGAAGTTGTTTTGAGCTGTTCGTGATTTGGAAAAAACAATCTCAGTTGGAACCGACCATTGCGAAATTCAACGAGCTTTTGGTAGCTGAGGTACATCAGCCTTAGATGACCACCGTCGCAAAAGGAGCGTTTCCGAGCTCCATGGGTCCGTGAGGTAATTGTTTGATCGATGAAATCGCTGATCGGCAACAACCGGATCGCCCGGTTGAAAATTACCAAGAGTCAGGACGACTTTTCGTGCGAAGATGGTCGTATTGTCGGCCAAGACGACGCGGAACGATCCATCGGACGCCTTTACGAGATCAACCGTCTCCCTTTCAAAACGATGAACGTGTCCGCTCCGAATCGCACAGCGTTGAACCAGCAGCTGAACGTAAAGTCCAAAGAGACTCCGCGGAACAAAACTCGCTTCGGTGAGTGACTCCGGACGGTATTGGTGGAGCAGCTCGGGGTGTTCTCTCAGCCACTCGAGAAAGTGAGAAGGCCTCTCCGGATAAGCACTCATCTTGCCCTGCCGCCACGTTTAGCAGGTGAAGCGGATTGTCCGTGCCGTACGCAATGCCAGGTCCAGTTCGGCGCTGTTTTTCAATCAGAGCGATCAGCTCGCGGCAGAACAGCTTGATCCTTTACCAGAACGCGAAAGCGATTTTGGTCAGAACATCAAAGTGGACTAGATGAACCATTCGCGTCCGTCGCAGGCAGCGATGAACTCTTCCATCAAAGCGGCATTTGTCTACTATGCTAGTAGTGGTTCTGCCGGAAAGAATTAGCCACATCTTTTGATTATTAAAGCGAGCGGAAACGGCCAAGCCACTCTCTTTGTTATTTCGCCGGAAGGGTTGCTTCACTGACATCCAGCTTCTTCGGAATCAGTTTCAGATTGAAAAAGGCGTCGGCAATCTTTTGTTGGTCACGTTATAGAGCCTCGAATTGCGTAGGGGATTTATATAATATTGTGATTAAACGCTTCCCCGGGCAGCTAAACGTGTTAGTCTGGCGGATTACAGTCGTTCCTCAACCCCAGAAAGCGAGCTCCCAATTATGCCTACGTCGTGGAAAGTTGCCGGATCCTACTTTGAAACGTGTAATTGTAATGTCGCGTGCCCATGCGTTTTTATGAGCCCACCTACCAGTGGAGAGTGCACCGTCTTGCTCGCCTGGCATATCGATCACGGCCAATTCGGGGAAATCAATCTGGACGGGTTAAACACTGCGTTCGCTGCCTATTCTCCCGGTCACATGCTGGAGACTAAATGGAAAGTCGCACTTTACGTGGATCAACGAGCAAACCAAGGGCAGCAGGACGCTTTGACGCAAATTTTTTCTGGCCAGGCAGGCGGGCATCTAGCGGGTCTTGCGCCGCTCATCGGCGAAGTCATGGGGGTCAAGACAGCGCCGATTGAATATCAGGCGGAAGGCAAACGCCGCAGCATGCGGCTCGGTGATTTCGCCAACGCAGAGATCGAGGGTCTGCCCGGGCAGGATGGCGGGGAGGTGACTATCGCTAGCCATCCTTTTGCCGTGGTTCCTGGCATTCCCGCGGTGGTGGCCAAATCCAAGCAAATGAGCTTCAGCGATTACGGCCTCAAGTGGGACGTGTCGAACAAGAACGGATTCTTTTCGCCGTTCGCTTACCAGTCTGCCTGAACCGGCCTATCCGTGAGCCCAAACCTAGTGGAAGTGCTCAAACGCGATCGTGCGATGGTCGTGTTCGGTCTGGCGAGCATCGCGATTCTGTCGTGGGCGTACCTGATCTGCATGGACTGGGGTATGCGTCATATGGAAGTCGGAATGCAGATGGTCATCATGCCGGCCATGGAGCATTGGACCGCCTGGGATCTTGTCCTCGTTTTTCTGATGTGGGCCGTGATGATGGTTGGGATGATGGTCCCCGTTGCCAGTCCAACCATTCTGCTTTTTGCTGAGATCAATCGGCGTCGCCACAAGCAGCAAGGCACGCTTGTGGGGACCGGCCAGTTCCTGCTGGGTTATCTGTCGGCGTGGACCGGCTTCAGCGCACTTGCCACGCTCGCGCAGTGGGGTCTGCTTACGGTTGCGTTGGTTTCACCGATGATGGAAAGCACGAGTAATACCCTTGGCGCTGGATTGCTGCTCATGGCTGGCATCTTTCAGTTCAGCCGGCTCAAATATGCCTGCCTGGCTCATTGCCGATCTCCGCTTGGGTTTTTGGCTACCGAATGGCGAGAGGGTGCATGGGGTGCCTTTACGATGGGATTGAAGCACGGCGTCTATTGTCTCGGCTGCTGTTGGGCACTGATGGGCCTGCTGTTTGCCTTCGGGGTGATGAACCTGCTATGGATCGCCGGACTTAGCATTCTCGTGTTGGCGGAAAAGATTGCTCCATTTGAGCGGTTGGTCAGCAGTATCGCCGGCCTCGTTTTTATCGGATGGGCAGCATGGCTTGTTACGGGGCCGGTTTCACGATGACATCCTTGCGTCTTGCTAACCACATGGAGGGCTAGATGCGGGCCGCCCAGGCATTAGGTGTGAGTTCAGCGATCCGGACTTCGCTCCCTAACGAATACGCTATTGCTACCCTGTTGAATCGCGGATTCCTTAAACGGCTCCGGCCGGTTCGCGCCTTTAATCAGGTTTGCTTACCAGCTTTTTACGGAAACAAATTAGCCCTGCTCGCATCCCTAGGTGCTAAAAACTGTCAAATTTAGACCTATTTGGTCGAAGCATTATCCCTCGCAGGCGACGTGGCAAGTCACTATGACTCACTTTCCTTTTTTCGGTTTTCTCCGCGAAGGCCGGATGCCACTTGGACTTTCGCCAAATAGGATTGCATCTCTACCTGCTTAGCATAGCGTGAAGGGAAACGTCAGCGACTCCGCTAAGTTCGTCGGTCAGAATTCACCGAGGATCGGAACCTGTGAGACTTCAAGTAATTAAGCCGGTACTCTGGGCTTTAGTGGTAACGGCGCTGCTTGGTGCGGCTATCGTCGTCGGATCCAGAAACCTCTCCCGATTCGATGCG
>JBPYFC010000025.1:0-3436 GCA_051984705.1 Chthoniobacterales bacterium
CGCTCTACGGGAGTCAATTTGCGCGTATCTCCAACGCGCACGCGCCGTGGTTTGCGATCCATCGCAAGTGATCATTGTGAACGGTTCGCAACAAGCTCTGGATCTGGTTGCGCGAGTTTTATTGGAAGAGGGCCAGCGCGTTATCATCGAGGAACCCCAATATCAGGGAACAAGGCAAATACTCCGCGCAGCTGGAGCGCACTTGATCCCGATAGCGGTGGATCACGACGGTTTGATCACGAGCAGACTTCCCGATGACGCCCGCTTAGCGTTCGTGACCCCGTCACACCAATTCCCGACCGGGGTGATTCTTACGCTCGAACGCCGGCTCGAGCTTCTGGCCTGGGCCAAGCGCCGGAACGCTATCGTTGTGGAAGACGATTATGACGGTGAGTTCCGATACAAAAAGCAGCCGATGGAATCATTGCACGGGTTGGATCCGGATGGACGAGTTATCTATATCGGGACTTTTTCCCGCACGATCTTTCCCGCGTTGCGAATTGGATACATGATTGTGCCCAAATCACTCATCTCTGCATTCACAACTGCCAAATGGCTCTGCGATCGGCATACTGCTACATTGGAGCAGCACGCACTGGCAGACTTTCTTTCGAATGGACACTACGAACGTTGCCAGCATCGTGTTCGCCGGAGAAACGCTTTTGTCCGGGCTGCATTGCTGGACGCCATCCATCGACATTTAGGCGGCCGCGTTGAAGTGAGCGGCGACGGCGCCGGAGTCCATCTCGTTTTGTGGCCAACCGAGCGCCTTTCCGAAGAAACAATCATCGCGCGCGCTGCATCGCGAGGAGTAGGTGTCTATGGAATAGCTCCCTATTTCTTAAAACAACCATCAAGGGCGGGACTGATGATTGGGTACTCGCGTATGAAAGAGGCGGCGATTCGCGAAGGAATTCGCCGGTTGGCTGAAGTGCTGTAGGGCGGCAGGCCTCTGCCGCGAAATGAAACGCCGAGAACGCGGGATCGCCGACATCGATCTGAACTGGATCAAGCGACTCGTCTGCGAAAAAGCAACGTCGCCATGGCCAACGTACCGATCGCGATCAACGCCATTGGCCAGGTATTGTTCCAGACTTCCAAAGCTGGCATATCCTTCAGGAAAACTCCCTTCACGATTATCATCATGTATCGAAGGGGATTGATGTAGGTGAAAGGCTGAAGCCAGGACGGCATATTCTCGATCGGGCTGGCATACCCCGACATTAAAAGGGCCGGCATTAAGAATGTGAAAACCCCCAGCAACGCTTGCTGTTGCGTTGCCGCAATCGCCGAGATCGAAAGCCCGATGCCGACCACCGACGTGATAAACACGATCAGGCTGGCATACAACAACGGCAACGAACCGCGGAACGGGATCCTGAAAACGACAATCGCCACGATGATGTACAAAGTCGCTTGAGCCAGCGCAATCAAGAACGCCGGAAGAGTCTTCCCGATCATGATTTCGGTCGGTCGAAGGGGCGACACCAGCAATTGATCGAAGGTGCCCATCTCTCGCTCTCTGGCGATCGTCATGGATGTCACATTAGTTGACATCTGCAGCGTGATCAGAACGACCAGGCTCGGCACGGTGAACCACAAATAGTCGAGGTTTGGGTTAAACCAGTTAATCGCCGCGATTTGGACAGGGTTCCTTGCCATACTCGCTGGCGAAGACATTTGATCGA
Organism: Chthoniobacterales bacterium; assembly: GCA_051984705.1. GTDB lineage: Bacteria > Verrucomicrobiota > Verrucomicrobiia > Chthoniobacterales > JAFAMB01 > JBKPBY01. The sequence goes on from JBPYFC010000025.1 coordinate 1,689, forward strand.
GGCTGAGCTGGTCTACAACCGAACCAATGTACGTTTGAACAATCTGCGCAGAATTCGATTTGCGTCCATCCAGCACGATCTGAACAACCGGTGAGTTACCAGAGGAGACTCGCCTGGAAAAATCGGCTGGAATATGCAGACCAGCAATAACCTGCTGCTGATCGATCGCTTGCTGTAACGCGGCTGGAGAATTAACGAAACGAATCGTCTCGAAATTCTTTGAGCCGATCAACCGTTGCACAAGCTCGGTCGAACTCTGACCATAGTCGTCATTCAAGACAGCCAATCGGATGTTCTTAACCTCCAGCGTGGCCACAAACGCAAAAAGCAAGAGCTGCAGCAGCGGCGGCATAATCAAAGCGATCCGATTTCGCGGATCACGCAAAACCGCCAGCGTCTCTTTCACCACCAGCGCTCGAATTCGGATCCAGTTCATTTAATTCAATCTCTTTTTTGTGACTCGGGCGTTCAGAACAAAAAACAGAACGGCGAATCCGGTCATGATGAGTACGTTTATCCACAGCAGACGCGGTACGTCTCCCGCCAAAAAGCTTGTCTGCAACGCCTGAACAAAGTAGCGAGCGGGAAACAGATACGTCAGCCATTGAATCGGAAGAGGCATGCTGGAAATCTCGAAAAGAAATCCTGAGAGTTGAAACGCCGGCAAAAATCCGAGAACCACTGCAATCTGTCCGGCTACAAACTGGCTTCGGGTAAGTGTGGAGACAAGAAGACCGATACCCAGCGCTCCTACCAAGAAGGCAGAGGCGACCAGAGATAATGTCGGCAAGGAGCCACGCAACGGCACTCGAAAGATAAGTACTGCAACCAAGGTACAGAACACCATTGAACCAAACCCAAGACAGAAATACGGAATGAGTTTTCCAAGCACCAGCTCCTGAATTCGCACAGGCGTAGCCATCAGAGCCTCCATTGTCCCGCGCTCCCACTCGCGGGCTACCACCAGCGCAGTGAGAAGAGTGCCGATCATCGTGAGGACAATCGCGATCGATCCCGGCACCAAATAGTTCTTGCTCTCGAGCGACGAATTGAACCAGACACGTCCTTCCACATCGATTGAACTTGGCGCATCGAACGCTGTCTCAAAGCCGCGTTGCTGGCTCCAGATACCAATTGCCGCTTGCGCATAGGCTTGCACAAAATTAGCGGTATTCGGTTCGCTCCCATCTGCGATCACCTGGATCGCTGGCGCACCTCCGTTTCTGACCAGGTTTCGAGAAAAATCAGGCGCAACTACGATCACGGCGCGAACCCGGCCCGCAACTAGCTCTTTTTCCATCGCGCGGCGATCGGTGTCCACCTGAACGTCGAAATATTTGGACCCTTGAAACGTTCGCAAAAGACTTTCGCTTTCCGGAGTTCTTTCGGTCAGCACTACGCCGATGCGTACTTTGGTGTTGTCGAGCGAAACCGCGAAACCGAAGAGAAAGAGCAATAGAACAGGTAAAACAAACGCAATCAGGATGCTGCTAGGATCGTTCACGATCTGGATCGCTTCCTTCCAGACCAGCGACCGCAATCGCACCAGACTGGCAATTTGGGCATTCATTTAGTGCTCCTCTGTTTCGGCCTCACGCTTTGTCCTTCGAGCTGCCTGCGGAGGAATCCACGTCGGTCAGTTCGGGATTTCGTCCATCAAACCTGCGGATCAAGGAAACGAAGGCGTCTTCCATGCTCGGATCTTGAAGATCCGGCGTTCTAGCGCCTTGCTTCAGCTCATCCGGATG
>JBPYFC010000026.1:0-4542 GCA_051984705.1 Chthoniobacterales bacterium
CCAAAGCGCCCCGCGCCGACGCTCGATCTGGCATCCCAACATTTGCTGAGCTGATCTGAAAATGGCGCTGTTGAAATTGTTCGCCGTCTTTAACTTCCATCGATAGCTCGGCAAATTGTGGTTCCCCAGTCTCGAGCGTTTGATGGACTACTTCATGAAGTTCATGATTTCTGAACGTTTCCATCACCGTTCGATCTTGCGGTGAACGCGGCAATGAAAACATTTCCTGAAGGCGCCGATTCGTGAGCAAGATCCGAAACTCTTTATCAGCGATCAACACGCCCTCTGCCATACGGGACAAGATCGCGCGCAGACTGAAATCCTCCTCGGCCACCTTGCGCGCGACTGCCTCCCGGTGATTGGCAACCGCCCACAAATCCTGATGAATCTCACGAGCCACCTTTGGTCCTTTGACCTCCCGGGACAACGGCTTCTCGGCGGCCAGATAGCCGACCTCCCGGCGCACGGTCATCAAACTCCGGCGCCACGCGATCAAGACAAACGCCAGCGCTCCAATTAGCGCGAGGCATAAGATGATCCAACCTTCGATCACACCTTAGGATTAGTCGAAAACCGATAACCTTCGCCACGAACCGTCACGATCCGGTCCGCCGCGTGGGCCAATTTCTCGCGAAGCCGGCGAACATGGGTATCCACCGTTCGCGTGTCGATCACGTTGGTATACCCCCACACGTCCTGTAGCAAAGTCTCGCGAGACAAGGTTCTTCCGCGGCGTTCGATCAAGATAGCGAGTAGTTTGAATTCAGTGGTTGTGAGTTCCAAAGGTTTGCCAGCAACTCGAATATCGAAATTTGCTTTATCGACCCGAAATTCGTCGACCGTCAGAACTGAAGCATCCTGGGCAGCTCGCAAACGGCGAAGCAAGTTCTGCACGCGCAGGATCAGCTCTCGTGGGCTGAACGGTTTAGAGATATAGTCATCCACACCCAGTTCAAGACCCGCGATCCGCTCGGAAGCTTCTCCCTTTGCCGTCAACATCAGGATCGGAATATCAGAAGTCTCTTTATTCTGACGCAGTTTCTGGCATACCTCGAATCCGTTCATTTGCGGTAACATCACATCTAGAATAATGGCGTCTGGCCGCGACTCTCGTGCGATTTGCAGACCCGAAAATCCCGTGGACGCAGTCAGGACCCCAAAACCGGTCCGATGCAAGTGGTGCCGGACCAGATCGACTACGTCGGGTTCGTCGTCGACGACAAGAATCGTGTCTCGCATCCGTTGAGAGGGTAGCGGAAACGGTGCAACGGGCAAGCTTTGGAGCGCCCGAGTTACACAATTCAAGAAAATTGTGAACAACTTTTGAACAGCGCTCCCGGAACCCTGTCTAAAGTCATTGGTTAAGGCGATCCGGGTTTGCGCACGAATCTCTCGACTTCTACTCCTTGGCGTGCGCAGCCCGGGTCATTTTTTTTTGCACTGACGCCAGGATCCAATCCCGGGAGCATTTGGCGTTACCCGCGTGAGTCATAAGTGCCTGGCGTTCTTAACCGCCAGCCGGGTGCACCTTTGTTTTATCCTCGCACTTGCTTATTAGCCACGGTTTTGTAGAGCATCCTCTGGATCGTATCGATAGGATCTGATGGGACCAATAGGACCAATAGGACCGATCCCCCCTTATACCCGTGAGTGCTAAAGCTTACATCGCTTGCGATCTTGGAGCTGAGAGCGGGCGTGTTGTCCTCGGAGAACTCTCATCAAACAAGATCAGCCTTAAAGAGGTACATCGCTTTTTGACCGGCCCGACAGTGGTGCGAGGAACTCTGCGCTGGGATATCCTCAAGTTCTTCGACGAAATCAAAAGGGGCCTTTCAGCCATCCATCGCGACCATGAAACGCCCGCTGGAGTTAGTGTCGATGCTTGGGGCGTCGACTACGCGTATATGAGTCGGGCGGAACCTTTGATCGGAGTCCCTTTCCATTATCGAGATAATCGCACTGATCGAAGTTATCCCGCGATGCTAAAGAAAGCAGGACGCGATCTCATTTTTCAGGAGACCGGCATTCAATTCATGCAGATCAACACGCTGTACCAAATGTACGACGATGTTCTCTCCCGACCGGCCTTACTGGAGATCGCAGACCATTTCTTGCCGATTGCAGATTATTTTAATTTCTTGCTGAGCGGCGAAGCAGCCGCGGAGTTGAGCAGCGCTAGTACGACACAGATTTTCAACCCACGGAAAGGCGCGTGGTCAGAACCAGTAATGGAGCATCTTGGTTGTCCCCGGAAACTTTTCCCATCAGTTGTTCGTTCTGGTACGCTTTTGGCGCCACTAGCCAATGAGATAGCGTCGGAGACCGGACTCACTGGCTGTCGAGTCTCTGCCAGCTGCTCGCACGATACGGGCGCCGCAGTCGCTGCCGTTCCGGCAGAAGGAAAGACCTGGGCGTTTATCAGTTCCGGTACCTGGTCTCTCATCGGTGTGGAAACCAGTGAACCGAAAATTGACGATACCTCGCGTAACGCCAATTTTACCAACGAGCTCGGGTACGGAGGCAGCGTCCGGTTCCTAAAAAATATCATGGGCCTCTGGTTGCTCCAAGAGTCACGGCGCGACTTGGCAGCGGCGGGACTCGATTTAGACTACGCAGACTTGAACTTAGCCGCTGCGGCTGCTCCAGCCTTGCGTTCGCTCGTATACCCGAACCACGACGAATTCTTGAAACCGGGAAATATGATCGAAAGAATTCGGTCGTTCTGCAAAGCGACTGCTCAGACCGCACCGGAGACTCCGGGCGAAATCGCACGATGCATTCTGGAAAGCTTGGCTCTGTCGTATGCAGACATGATCGATCAGCTTCGAATCACGTTCGGCTTTCAGATCGATTCCTTGCATATTGTTGGAGGCGGCAGCCAAAGTAAGCTTTTAAACCAGTTTTCGGCGGATGCCACCGGACTCCCGGTACTCGCTGGACCGGTAGAAGCAACAGCGCTTGGGAATGTTTTAATCCAGGCGGTAACAGATGGCGAGCTCGCGTCGCTCAGTGAGATGCGCCAGATCATTCGAAATTCGTTTTCGATTGAACGATTCGAGCCGATTCGCAGCGATCAGTGGATGGCAGCGCTAGAACGTTATAGAAGTATCACTAGACAATGAATCAGCATTTCAAACACGTGAATTACCTGTGGGATGATGCCCATGCTGCCACCTTGGATCCAGTCGACCGCTTGATCTATCGCTCGAATTTGTTGGGCGCCGATCTGCGGATTACCAACACAGGGGGTGGAAATACATCATCAAAAATCGATGAAAAGGATCCTTTTACCGGCGAAATCACCCCGGTGCTGTGGGTGAAAGGCTCGGGAGGAGATCTCCGAACGTCGAAGCGCGAAAACTTCGCGAGTCTGAAGATGTCCGGCCTGGAACGCCTCCGCACAATTTACCAGAAGTCGCCAAACAACGGTCCGAAGAGCGCTGAAGAAGATGCAATGGTCGACACTTATGCGCATTGTACTTTCAACTTGAACCCGCGGGCATCGTCGATTGACACACCGCTGCATGGATTTGTTCCGTTCAAGCATGTCGATCACACGCATCCCAACGCAGTGATCGCCATAGCCGCGTCGAAGGACGGAGAAAAGCTGACTCGTGAGATTTATGGCGAAGAAGTGCTTTGGACGCCGTGGCAGCGTCCTGGGTTCGATCTTGGGCTACGCCTGGAAGCTTTATGTAAACAATTCCCGAACGCGAAGGGAGCGATTCTCGGACAGCATGGCCTCATCAATTGGGCGGATGGCGATAAAGCGTGTTATGAGCTCAGCCTCGAATTGATTGAGCGCGCAGCAGCCTTTATCGCAGAGCGAGACAAAGGAAAAGCGACGTTTGGTGGCCAAAAATACGAACGCCTCGACCCAGCCGTCAGGGATAAATTGTTGATTGACCTTCTGCCCTGGCTACGAGGTCAGGTGAGCCAACAGCGCCGTTTCATCGGCACCGTACAAACAGACGAAAACGTGCTGCGTTTCGTAAATAGTGTGGACGCAAAACGTCTGGCTGAACTCGGGACTTCGTGCCCGGATCATTTTCTGCGCACTAAAATCAAACCTCTTTATGTCGAGTGGGACCCTTCCAGCAAGGACCTCAAGCAGCTTAAAGAGCTTTTGCAACAGGGACTCGCCAGATACAGAAGCGATTACCGCGCGTATTACGACGCTTGCAAACATCGGGACTCGCCCGCAATTCGGGATCCTAACCCGACAGTCATCCTGATCCCTGGGCTTGGGATGATCGCTTGGGGAAAGGACAAGAGCGAATCACGTGTCACCGCGGAATTCTACAATTGCGCAGTCGAGGTCATGCGTGGCGCCGAAACAGTCGACGAATACATCGCTCTTCCCAAACAGGAAGCTTTTGACATCGAATATTGGCAACTGGAAGAAGCGAAACTGCGGCGCATGCCGCCGGAAAAAGAGCTCGCTCGAAAGATCGTCGTCGTTGTCGGAGCGGGAAGCGGTATCGGTAAAGAAGTTGCACTCCGGCTGATTCGAGAGGGAGCACACCTGGTTAGCGCTGATCT
>JBPYFC010000027.1:0-5667 GCA_051984705.1 Chthoniobacterales bacterium
CCCTACCGGCGATAGACCAGCCCAATCAATCTACGGTAGGCAGAAACGGTCGACCGCGACACTGAAGGGCCCGAATTCCTCCTTGAGAAACTACCGGTTTGTAGTGTAACCTCCCGCATCAGCGGTCGTTAAAAAAGGAGACTCGGGGGCCACGGTGACGTGAAACTTTGCAGGTTTTGTGGTGTTCAATCTAGGCAATGAACGAGCCGGAACGCGATCAATTGTGGGAGTTGCTGGGGAAAGCCAAGACCTCCGGGCCGTCGCATTTCTTTGTAGCCAAGGTAATGGCTTCCGTTCGTCGGGTCGAAGATGAACGCCGGGCCTTTTGGCGGAATTGGCTTCGCTTTGGGCTTCCTGGTGCAGCCGCTGGAGCAGCTGCTGTCTGTTTGACTTTTCTGACCGTCCGAACAGAACCAAAGATCGAACCAAAGCCGGTAACTGTCTCGCAAACTGAGCCCAGTGACCTCGAGTTAATTGCCAATCTAGATTCGGCGCTTTCCTCAGAGGAATCTTCCGTATGGGTCGATTCTTCTGCTCACTGATTTTCCTGGGCGCGACTATCTTGGCAGGGCAGGCTCAACAAGCTTCCCCTTCCCCAGCCGGTTCGCAGATCCCTCAGGCTTCACCAAGTGGTTCGGCCGCCGCATCCGCAGCTCGGTTTGAATCCTTCCGGCGAGCGGTGGAGCAGCTTTCTCCGGACCAACAACAAAAATTTCTTCAAAGCCTTCGTCACTCCCAGTCACCTGGCGATCCAAAGGAAGGCGCTCGGATGGAGGGATTGCACAAAATGTTTCAGCAGCTCTCCCCTGATCAGCAACAAAACATCGTTCAAAATCTGCACCGCTGGCAGGCTCTCAGTGATGATGAGCGAGAAGATTTGCGCCGGCGGGAACGAATCCGAAGACAAAAACAGGAAGCGTCGACCAATGAAGCGTATCAAAAATCTGGTTTGCAGCTGAACGAAGAACAGCGAAACCAGTTCCGCAAACGTTACATTCAGGAGCGCAAAAAGTTGGAGGAGCAGTTGCAGCACGAAACACAGGAAAAACGCCAGCAGGGAAACGCCGCCATTGTGGAAGAGCTGAAAAAAGAATTCAGCAAACAACCATCCGCTAACCAACCGCCTCAGCATTAGCCGGGGAACTTGGAAAAAGCGTGGCTCTTTGAGCCCTCCCCCTACCTCTTCTCAAATCCGTCCGCCGTTAGTTTCAGGTGCGCCAAATCCAGCCCCAGTGACTTCCCCAGTTTTTGATGAAGGCTCTCAAGCTTCTGCTGCAGTTCCGGGTTAGGGTTGGTCTTAAAGACTTTGTGAAGATTAGACATCAGCTGCGCCTCGTACTTGAAGTTCTCGGCGAATCGCTGTTTATCGGCGTCCGTTAGTGTAGACAACAGATTGGAGACAGCAAACCGATCGGCGATCTGTTCGCGTAGTTTCCTGATTCCAGACGGATCGTAGTCTGGGGTTCCCGGCTGACGCTGATCGACAAACTCCCAGGAAATAACGACAAGTTCGGTCAGCGCATCCGAAATATTGTTGTTGGCGCAGCCGTACTGGGCGAAAAACCTGTCCAGCCTGTCGAACTCAGGTCGCGTGTATGCCGCTCGGATATACTGCTGCACTGCTGGAGCGCCTTCCGACTTGAGTAACTCCTCACGTCCCGCGTCCATTGCAGTTTGCGTCCAGCGGTATCGCGTTAGACCGGGATTTGTCGGGCTCGAACTAGCACTTGGGGCGGCGATTCCAGCAGGGCCACTTTTTCCCACAATTGAATTAAGATCGAGGGAACCGAGATCTATTTGCCGCGCGCCGATCTGATGGTCAAAGGCATCGATCTCTGCATTGAGATCCTGCCCGTGGCCGGTTGCGCTCAGGCCACAGACCAGCGCCAGGAAAAGCCAGGCCGCGTGTTTCATCCACTCAGACAAGAGCGCGACGCCGAGCGGGATGGTAATCCGCAGCGTGATAGGAGCTGCGCACCAGTGGACCTGAAGCGACGTATTCGAATCCCTTCTGCTCAGCGATTCCCTTGTAGAGTTCGAATGTTTCCGGACGGACGTACTCGACGACAGGCAGATGGTTTGGCGTTGGCCGCAGATATTGTCCTAGCGTGAGAACTTGGACACCGGCCTCGCGAAGGTCGTCCATCGACTGGAAAAGCTCAGCCTCGGTTTCGCCCAAGCCGAGCATGATTCCGCTCTTGGTAACCACGGGTGGATCCAACTCTTTCGCGCGCTTCAAAACCTGCAGAGAGCGCCTGTACTTTGCTCGGGAACGCACATGCGGCGTCAGGCGTTCGACTGTTTCCAGATTGTGATTAAAAATATCCGGTTTCGCGTTCAAGACCGCCTGCAACGACTCGGCCTTGCCATTGAAATCCGGTGTAAGCACTTCGATCACAATCTCCGCATCCATCGTTCGGATTGCCCGGATTGTTTCGGCAAAATGATTTGCTCCCCCATCGGCCAAATCGTCGCGAGCCACAGCAGTAATCACGACGTGCTTCAGCTTCATCCTCCGAATCGCCTCAGCTACGCGGGCAGGTTCTTCGTTATCAAGCGCGAACGGCTTCGCTGTCGACACAGCGCAAAATCCGCATGCTCTCGTGCAGCGTTCGCCAGCAATCATGAAAGTCGCAGTCCCTTGGCTCCAACATTCCCATCGGTTGGGACATTGTGCCGATTCGCATACCGTGTGCAGACGCAGATCAGAGATCAGCGCTTTGGTGGAAAAAAAGACCGGGTTCGACGGTAAACGCACCTTGATCCAGCTCGGTTTCTGGGCCTGGTGCAACGAGGGATCGATCTTCGAACAAGACATCAGTGGCTGCAAGGTACCTAGAAGGATGCGGGAACACAAGTCGCCTGATGTTTGAAAGAGCAGCGCTCCAAAGGAGCGCCGTCACTTCGCGCCGGTTGAATCAGCCGTCCGCGAACATCATTACCCTGGGCTGAAGTCCGTTGTCACTTCGATGCCCAAAAACAAAAAACGCCCGGCTCTGCCGGGCGTTCCATAACAGCGCAAATTCTCAGGCTAACGCTTGGAGAACTGGAACCGTTTGCGAGCACCAGGTTGACCAGACTTCTTACGCTCTTTCATGCGCGGATCGCGGGTCAGAAGACCTTCTTCTTTTAGAGGCGGTCGCATCGTCGCGTCCTGCTCGAGCAATGCGCGAGCGATGGCAAGGCGAACGGCGCCGGCCTGACCACTAATTCCGCCACCTGTCGCCTTAACTTTAACGTCCAGAGTATTGCTCGTCTTCGTAACTTCCAGTGCCTTGAGAACGGCAAATTGCAGGGAGGGCGTTGGAAAATATTCCTCGAGGGAACGACCGTTGATTTCAATTTTGCCCGACCCTGGGGTCACTCGAGCTTGTGCAACTGCTGTCTTACGACGACCTGTAGCGGTAAATACCTCTGCCATAGTTTGTGAAAATTAGTGAACCGGAATTGGCTGTTGGGCCTGGTGTGGATGTTCTTCCCCACGGTACACCTTGAGCTTCGTGTACAAAGCCCGCCCGAGACGATTGTGAGGAATCATTCCCTTGACCGCGTGTTCAATCAATAACTGAGGACGCCGTTGACGCCGATGCGCCGCATTCTCCGATTTGTGGCCGCCGACGTAGCCCGAAAAGCTCATGAAACTCTTCTGAGTCTCTTTCTTACCGGTCAAGAGCACCTTCTCTGCATTGATTACAACGACAAAATCACCCGTATCGACGTGCGGCGTAAAAATCGCCTTCCCCTTGCCTCGCAACAGATTTGCAACCTTGACAGCGACACGACCCAAGGGTTGGTTTTTCGCGTCAACGATATACCATTTTCGCTCGATCTCGCCCGCTTTGGCTGAAAACGTCCTCATAAAGGTTTCTCTCGAAAAAGAGCGCTGAATCTATGTCTGGAGCTTTAGCGTGTCAACGAGGATTTCTGCCCTCCCGCCCAGCGCGAAATTCGAACCTTGTGTGACCGCATGAAAGCTAATTTGATTGTACCGGCTCTTCTGTCCGCCACATTTGCTACCCTTTCCTGTCTTCCGGTGTCGGGTCAGGACATTTCCAAGCTGATTGAGAAAGCTGACAAGTTGGATCTTCAGGAGCAAAAAGACGCCGCGATCCAAACACTGAAGCAGGCCGAGCAGATCAATCCGAATGACCCAAGAATTTTAATCCGGCTCTCCGACGATTATTCGGATAAGGTCGATTTGGCAACCGATCGATCGGAAAAACTTAGTTTTGCCAAACTCTCACTCGAATACGCTAAACGGGCTGTACAGCTCGCGCCTGACAATTCAGATGCCCATAGTGCCTTAGCGGTGGCGTACGGCAGAATGACCGATTTCGTCGGGAATCGGACGAAGATTCAGTATTCGAAGATCATCAAGTCGGAAGCCGAGCGTGCCGTTGAGCTGAATCCCAAGAATGATAACGCCCTGTTTGTGCTAGCGCGATGGCACCTTGATATGTCCACGCTGAACCCGATCTTAAAAGGTATTGCGCAGCTAGTCTACGGACAGATGCCTTCTGCATCGCAAGACAAGGCTCTCGAATATTTCCAGCGTTCAATCGCGGCCGCGCCTCAACGCATCCGTTATCGCGCCGAGTATGCGAAAGCTCTCGAACAATTGGGCAGACCTCAAGAAGCGAAAGCTCAATGGCAAAAGGTCCGCCAGCTAAAGCCTATTGATTCGGCAGAACGGGACTATCAAGCAGAAGCGGCGAAAAAGTAGGGGCTGTTGGACTACACGCGCAGGCCCCCTCCCCTGATCGGTAGGGCTGAGCTTTAGCCGGCAGTCGCCGGACTCGTGCGGCTGCCACGTCCACGAGGCTGAGCTAAAGCTCCGCCCTACCGACGCCAAACCCATCCCTGGCGATCTTAATCTGACTTCCTAAACACCACCGCCAGCCATCCAAAGAGCATCCCAAAACCGCCCAGCGGCGTAATCAGAGCGATCCATTTTAAGTTGGTAAGAGCTAACGCATACAGCGAGCCGCTGAACAAAATGACGCCCGCCAGAACCAAATAGTAAGCTAACCGCGGCAGCGGTCGCCAGCCGCCCAGCACCAAGAGAACAACCGCATGTACGAGATGGTAGAAAACCGCGGTGTGCCAGAATTCGGTCGTCCCAAGCTTTGCCAACATTTCGCGAAGCATGTGCGCCCCAAAAGCGCCGAAGAAAACGCCGGTGAATCCTAGTACGCCGGCAATGATTGTTGCCTGTCGGTTGTTCATGAAGCAAATCGGGAACGGACCCAACGAGTTTTCAAAAACCAAGCCACAAAAAGTCCAGCCAGAAACAGCTCAAACGGGAGCGTGGAACCATACGGCACCCGGGCGGTTGGATTTGCCAGGTTCGTCCAGACAAGTGGAGCGAGTTGCAGAAAGAGAAAGAGAAGTAGGAAGGAGTATTCCTTGAACCCCCTCCGTAAAGCGACGTATGCGCCGCCCAAAGCAAGAAGATACAAGATCGGCGCTCGTTCCATCGTGATTGGAATTCTAAAGTAGACGTTCCTCAACCCATGCCAGATGCGACCAACAACATCATAAAAGTTGTGATGTCCAACGTAGTCCCGCCAGGTATACGTCGGATAGCTCTCGCCGACATGCCCGGCTGCATAAGTGTCTACCCACATGAAATTTTCCAGGTAGCCGTGATGAAACGGTTCGCCGTAA
>JBPYFC010000028.1:0-5900 GCA_051984705.1 Chthoniobacterales bacterium
GTTCGGGATGGGATCGGTTCGAGGCTCCACATCTCGCCGAGGCGGAATGGCTTTGCTGAACCTGGTGCGCAAGATCGAGGAAGGATTTGATATTTGCATCACTCCGGATGGTCCCAGGGGGCCTAAATATCGCCTCGGAGCCGGTGCACTGCTCTTGGCCCAGCAGTGCAATATTCCTCTGATGCCATTTCATATTGAGTACGGATCGTATTGGCGGCTCAAATCGTGGGACGGTTTCGCTATCCCAAAACCGTTTTCCAGGGTGACTGTTACCCTGTTGCCTTTTATCGACATCCCGAAAACGGATTCCGACGAGGAGTTCGAAAGAGAGAGGCAACGGGTCGAGACGATAATGACGGAGCGACACGTGATGGTGTAGATGTTGGAGGGCAGTCCGGCAGTGGCCGGATCGCCGCGTTGGCATATAAACCCAAGCCCCGGATCATTGAATGACGGCCGCGACAGAGCGGCGCCCTCCAAGAGAGCCCTTTTAGGTTCGCACTTTCGCGCGGTCCTCTGGTAAACCGAAGAATAATGAGACTTTTGGTAACTGGCGGGTGCGGCTTTATCGGCAGCAATTTCATTAGGCACGTTCTGGAACATTACGGACCGGAAAGTGTCACCAACGTCGATGCTCTCACCTACGCGGGTTCTCTAATAACCACTGCGGACATGGCATCTCGCTTCGGGGAGCGTTACGAGTTTTGCCGCGCAGACATCGCGGACCCGAAGCGGATCGAGCAAATTGCGCAGAGGCACTCCTATTACGGCCTGATCAATTTCGCAGCGGAGAGCCATGTCGATCGGAGTATCGAATCTCCAGAGAATTTCATTCACACGAACATTGTCGGAACGTCGGTCCTGCTCGAAGCAGCAAGGCGCTCAGGAATTAAGAGGTTCGTGCAGATATCTACCGACGAAGTTTACGGCTCCTTGGGGCCAGAAGGAAGATTCAACGAGCAGAGTCCGCTTCTGCCGAGTTCTCCGTATTCTGCGAGCAAGGCTTCAGCCGATCTGCTGGTGTTGGCAGCTCACAAAACCTATGACCAGGAAGTGGTGATGACTCGCTGCTCGAACAACTACGGGCCGTACCAGTTCCCAGAAAAGCTGATTCCGCTGATGATTCTTCGCGCCCTTGCTGATGAGCCGCTGCCGGTGTACGGGGACGGTCTTAACGTGCGCGACTGGATTCATGTCGACGACCATTGCCGAGCAATTTTTGATATCCTGATGGAAGGTAAAAGCGGAGAAATTTACAATATTGGCGCGGAAAACGAGCGAACCAACCTTGAGGTTGTTCATGCGATTTTGGAGCAGCTTGGAAAACCGGAGACCCTGATCGACTTTGTCGAAGATCGGCCGGGCCACGATCGACGATACGCAATCGATCCAACAAAGATCCGCCGAGAGCTAGGCTGGAAACCGCTTCACACCTTCGAGCGGGGACTGGCTGAGACCATCGATTGGTATGCGCGAAATCGGAGCTGGTGGACGGAGGCACATCGCTTGCGATGAAGCCGCGCATCGCGGTAATCGGAAAGAACGGCAGACTCGGCAAGGCTCTCTGCAAGGGGCTCAGCGATCGTTTCGACGTTTCGCCACTCGGCCGCCAGGAGGTCGATTTGGAACAGCCGATCGGCAAACAGCTCCAGCCATTAGAGTTTGATTTGCTGATTAATACTGCTGCCGCAACAAGCGTGGATTGGTGCGAGGAACATCCGCCGAGGGCAACCCGCATCAATTTCCGAGCCGTGACGGAGCTGGCGCAAATTTGTGCTGAGCGAAAAGTGCGGATGTTGCATGTCAGTACCGATTATGTCTTTGAAGGGTCCAAAAGAGAACCGTACCACGAAGACGATGTTGCCAGGCCAATCAACGTCTATGGAGCGTCGAAACGGCTCGGAGAGGAAGCAGTGTTGCGGTCGAGTCCGAACAATCTGGTTGTTCGAGTATCGTGGGTTTTTGGACCGGAGAAACCGAGCTTCGTCGATTCAATGCTAAATCAGGCGATGACGCAGCAATCGGTCGAGGCAGTTGATGACAAATACTCGGTGCCGAGCTACACCGCCGATCTACTGGAGTGGATCCGGCCCTGTCTTTTCGATAAGCCTCTTACAGGAATCGTTCATCTATGTAACGACGGGCAGTGCAGCTGGCGCGAGTTCGCTCAGTTCGCGATCGAGGTAGCAGACCGGGAACATGTGGCGCTAAAGACTAAAACTGTTCAGCCAGTGAGCCTCGAATCAATGACAACGTTCGTCGCGCGCCGCCCACTGTATACCGTCATGAGTACGGAGCATTTCACGAATCTGACAGGGATTCGTCCCCGGCCTTGGCAAGAAGCGGTGGAGGAGTTTGTGGTTAAAAAAGTCAGATCGATATGAGGCAAGGTTATCGTGACTTTCGAGCGCCAATCAGCCCGTCAACGTCAGACCGCAAGCGACGTCACCGCCGATCAGAAGAAGGTTTCTGTACGGGTGGCTGTCTTCTCTTGTTGGTTGTTGCTGCCTTGATCATCGGCGCAATTCTTTGGGGCGGACTTTCGACTTACCAGGGGATCTACCTGATGACTTCCCCCGGCCCCAAGGCGTTTGAGCCTGTCCCATCAGTTGCAGCTCAAAACGCGGCTCGCGCAAAATGGGAGGCGATGCTTCAATCCATCAGGCAAGGAGCAGCCACAGAGTTTCGATTCTCAGCCGATGACCTGAATGCGTGGTTTTTTGGAGGCGGCAGAAATGCGGATCTCGCTTCCCATCTTCGGTTCGCGATTCAGACCGGCACCAACCCGATTCCCGGTTTCGAACCGAATGTGAAAGAGGATTGGCTGGTAGCCGATGTGAGCATTCCGCTCGGCTTCATGGCGGAGATTCCAGGCTTTCCAACACTTCGGAATCGATACTTTAACGGAAAGATTGCGACTCGGCTTACTGTCGAAAATCAAGAGCTCAAGCTTACGAGTCTGGATATCGAGGGGAACGGGCATCGGCTCCCATGGCTGTTTACCGGACAGGGCTATCGAGACACAGTGAAACAAACGCTGGAGCAGGGGATTAGAAGCCGTCTGCCGGAAGGAGACCTTTTCTTGTCGCGTCTGCAATCGCTTCGGATTGAGAACGGACAGATCGTTGTGCGGTTTAAAGGCGAGTAGTAAGTAACCGCAGATTTCGCCGATGACGCAGATTTTCAATTAAATCGGTGACTAAAACCTGTGTAATCTGCGGTTTCATTTTCTTCGCGACCTTTGCGGCCTTCTGCTAATTCTTTGGGCTCACCCTCCCTCCACATCCACATACTGGATCAGGCTGGCCAGCGATGGCCAGCCATCGTGATGCCAGGTCAATGGCGGATTTTGCATCTGGCCGATCGCGCAGACCCGCTGCGCTCCAAGCTTGATTGCAAGCGCGGCAACACTCGCATCGGCAGGATGCACTCCGATTGTGCTGATATGCCTTCGAATCGGTTCCAGGCTTTGCTGGGGGCTCTTTGGCATTGGTTTGACCAAGACCGTGCAGTGCAGAGGATTGTTTTCCAGCGTTGGGCTTGGATCGTAAATCACCAGCCAATCGAGCGACTTTGGACTCTCCAAAACTATGACGCCAGGTTCCGTCGCTGCTCGGAATTTCCATTCTTCTCGATATGTCCGAAGCGACACTGCGATTTCCTGGCTCCAAGATTGTGGAGCAGAAATAAGTGTCGACAACTGTTCAGCTAATTTTTCAGCAAACGCCTTCGCGTCCCCATCCACGAAGTAAAATTGTGGAGAGAGACAGCCTAACTGGTCAAAAACACAAACGTCGCGAGCTGCGCCTTGAACGACATCCTGATCGAAAGATCCAGCAATCAGGCCGAAGCTGACCTTGTGGCCATGCGGTAGAAAGCGTTGCCAAGGCTGAATGCGCTGTTGAAAATATTGTACCGTTTCATCAGATCCAAAAACGACTACCGCTTCGGCCTCAGTGAACCAGTCCGGTTCAAGCACTTTGCTTGCCGAAGGCTTCAGCTCATCTGGCAATCGTAGAATGAATTCACTAACTTCCGGCAAATGGTCTTCCGGCAGTTTCAAAATGTTCTTTGCTCCAACCAGGATTCCGCGGATCAAAGTCTGAAGCGCTGCATGCGGAGTGTTCCCGCTCAAAATATGTAGAATCGGACTGAGCGGCCTAGCGATGACCTGGTGTTCACCGTACGTTCGCTTGGCCGATTTGGAAAATCCGGGCAGCTCCAACTCGACCCAGGCGAGAATCTTTCCTTTGCTCAGATCTCCCAGCCACGGGAACGGTTTCGCGGCGAACGCGACTGCCTCCACTCGGTCCGTAAAATTGCTCCCGCTCACTCCTGGCTCCTAGCTTCCGCCTTCGCTGAAGCTACGCCGGACAGGCCTAGCTCCTGACTCCTCTGTATCAATTCATCCATTGCCCGTGAACAACCGCGCGGTAGCGCTTTTGGATCGCGCCCAAGCAGGATAAACCCGCCATCTGGTTGTGCGACAGCTAAGTCCTGCGTTTGAATGGCGAGCACAGACCAAAGATTTGCCAGATCGACGATTTTCAGCACGCCCACTTGGCCGGTCTCCGCCTCTTCATTTGTCTCCGGATTGATAACTACGAACCGCAACCAGGGTGGCCCGCGATGAGAGTTACCAATACCGCTTGAGTAGAACTGAGAACTGAGCTCGGTCATTCCATATTCATTCCAGATCGCTGAGATTGGAATGCCAAACGAGTCCGACAGTCGCTCATACAGAACCTCCTTAGCGATCTCGCGGCCACTCCCTTTAAAGCCGCCCGTTTCCATAAGAATACTTCCTGGAGGCAACGGCAACTTTGTCGAAAGCAGATTGAGAAATGCGAGCGCCGGACCGAAGAGTGACATTGGCTCATTGACGCTAGCAATGAATCTTTGAAGCCGATCTATTTCGAGTACTCCATCTTTGGTAATAAAGAATCGATCGCGCCGTTCCGCAGCCAGAAACCCACCCATTCGGCTCAGCGACGAAAATGGCGCGTCATCCGGTGACTGCATCAACAACCCAAACGGGTGGCGCGGGAGCCTGAAAAAGTCCCAACCAAATTGAACTGCAGCCTCGTAAAGTTCCAGCGATGGAAAGAAATGTCTGCCATAGCCTTCGCCAGTCGTGCCGCTGGTCCGGAATTCGATCGTGGTAGCTTCGCGCGGGAAAGAACGAAGCTCAGTCCGTTTGAACGCTTGTTGCGGGACGGCTGGAATCTTTTTCCACGAGTCGGCCTCAACACCGAGCGATTGGCAGTACCGGGCATAGACTGGATTCCTTACCCGTTGGAACTCAAAGATCTTGAGCGCGAGCGTCTCGAACTCGGCCGGGTTGTGCAGAAACTGTAAAATCTCGTTTTCTAGAAGGAGCATCTCACCGATATAAAAGACCGTCTGTCCATGTCACCACCACCCGCTTATGCAATGGCTTAATTGGATGGCTGATCCGAACGCCTGGATCAGCCTGCTGACCTTAAGTGCTCTGGAAATTGTGTTGGGGCTCGACAACGTCATCTTCATCTCCATTCTCGCCGCCAAACTACCCGGGGGTCAACAGGCGAAAGCGCGAACCATCGGCCTGACCTTGGCGCTCGTTACGCGCATCCTGCTTTTGCTTACAATCAATTGGTTCATGCATTTAACCGAGCCTTTGTTTGAGCTGTTCGGGCGCCGTTTCTCCGGCAGAGACCTCATTCTGCTGGTGGGCGGACTTTTTCTAATCGCGAAAGGGACCCGGGAAATTCATGAACGGCTGGAAGGCTCCGCTAGGGCCCAAAAGATTGGGAGCGCCAGTAGTTTACCCTTGATCGTGATTCAAATCATCCTGATCGACATTGTTTTTTCTTTGGACTCAGTGATCACGGTAGTTGGTATGGCTCAACATCTCCCAG
>JBPYFC010000029.1:0-4427 GCA_051984705.1 Chthoniobacterales bacterium
ATCGGACTTGGGAGTAGGGAGTACAACGATCTTGAACAGCGCAGGCGTACTCCGTTTCGGCAATTGGACAAAGCCAGGGGACCTGGTTCGAGTAGGACTAGTTGCCTACGGCGTATCACCAATTGAAGAATTCCAGAACAGGGTGCAACCGGCATTGACCTTGAAGACGCGGATCAGCCTGGTGCGATCGTTGGGGGTCGGCCGAAATATTAGCTACGGTCGAACCTATGTCACAACGAGTCCGACGAAAGTGGCAACCCTCTGCGCCGGGTACGGAGACGGCATTTCGTGGCATTTGTCAGGCCATGATGCCGACGTGCTGATTCGAGGCACTCGCTGCCGTCTCCTGGGCCGAGTCACCATGGATCAGATCATGGTTGATGTGACGCACCTCGACGGTGTGGTCGAAGGCGAAGAGGCCGTAATAATTGGCCGCCAAGGCGCCGAAGAAATTCTTGCAACCGAAGTCGCGGAAAAGGCCGGGACTATTGCGTGGGAAGTTCTGACGCGAATCACGAAACGGGTGGAACGGGTGTATTTGCGAGGAGTCAGGAGCTAGGAGTAAGGCCATCGTCTTCGAACTTGTCCTGGTCCTCGGTTAGAAACCGCAGATTTCGCAGATTACACAGATTTCCTGCTGGGGTTAGCGACCTCGGCAAAATCAACTCTAAGAAAATCTGCGGAATCTGTGTAATCTGCGGTTCCCTTTTATTTATTATATAGACTCGCAATGGCGCGAAACGCCAAACGCCTTTGCCTCAGCATCAATTTGCCGCGAGCTTTTCTGCCAGCGCCTCAGGATCCGTGACTGGCAGATCACAGACGAAATTGCGGCACAGGTAAGCAGCAGGTTTACCGTCGATCGGCTTCATCAGCGCAATCTCAGGGACGTGCTGGGTCAGAAAACTCTGGTTATCAGCTCCGTCGGCCAGTAAGAGAACCTTGTTTGGCAGATAGGATTGTCCGACCACTCGGAGTAGCCCCTCAGCCCCAGATCGATCTCCGGCGATGACGATCTGAATTGGCTCGCTAATTGCCGCATCCATTGCTGCAAGCATTTGCGGAAGCGCTGCCGGCGCTGCCTGCAACATCGTATGGAAGGAACCGATCAGTCGAGCGGCAGCATGCTGGAATTCTTTTACCCCCAGAATCCAGGCCAGTCTTGTCAGATTCAACGCGGCAACCGAGTTGGCCGACGGCTCAGCGCCATCATGGTCATCCTTCATTCGAAACAGGATGTCGCGTGCTCCTTCTTCGGTATTAAAATATCCGCCTTTTGGGTCCGAAAAGAGCGCGTTCATCTGGACCTGAAGTTCGCCGGCTGACCGCAGCCAGCGAATATCGAAATCTGCTTCGTAAAGGTCGAGCAACCCTTGAATCAAGAATGCGTAGTCTTCCGCAAAAGCGTGCACACCACTGGCCGCACCGCGAAAGCTGCGCAGCAATCGTTGCGGATACAGGTTCTTCAACAAAAAGTCAGCCGCACGTCTGGCGGCTTCGAGATATCGCGCCTCGGAAAACGCCTGACCAGCCTTGGCCAGGGCGGAGATCATCAAGCCGTTCCAGGCAGTTACAATCTTGTCGTCGAGGTGCGGTCGAGGCCGTTGATCTCGAACGCTCTTGAGCTTTTGTTTTGCGCTTGCTATCAAGCTAGCGGTTTCCTCTTCGCTTTTTCCGACCAGTTGGGCGACCAGCGACAAATCGTTTTGTTTCACGAGAACGTTCTGACCCCGCAACTCCCCGTGAGGATCGCTTGCCGGAGCAACATTACCAGGCTGTTCAACTCCGTACATCCTTTGAAACGCCAGCGATTCCTCTGGAGTCAGGGCACTATCAATGGCCTCTTGAGTCCAGACATAGAAAGCGCCTTCCTTTTTTTCTGAGGCGTTCGGTTCGGGAAGACTGTCGGCATCTTCCGCCGAATAGAAGCCGCCTTCCGGCGAAGTAAGATCGCGCAGCACGTAATCAAGCGTATCATGGGCGACTCGCGCGAATTCCTTATATTGAGTCAGCTGAAACATCGCTGTATACGCGACCGTCAATTGAGCCTGGTCATAAAGCATTTTTTCGAAATGCGGGACGTGCCACCGTTCGTCGACGGAGTAACGGTGAAACCCGCCTCCGAGATGGTCATAGATGCCGCCGCTAGCCATCTTGCGCAGAGTGTAAGCGACCATCTCGACCGCGTGTGATTTCTGCGCGCGTCGTCCGTACCGAAGCAGAAACGCAAAGACAGCCGGACGCGGAAATTTTGGTGCAGAGGTGAACCCTCCCTCGTCGGGATCAAAACCGGCTCCAAGCTGTTCAAATGCCTTATCCATCCATTCCGTTTTCAGTGGACTGGATTCAGCCGGCCGCGCCTCGTTGAGATACGAACGGATTGCCTCTGTAAATTGGTTCCCCTGGTCGACAATTTTACCGGGGCTGTTCCTCCAGATATCGGCTAGCCGGGTCAACAGGGTTGAGAACCCCGGACGGCCATATCGATCTTCGGGTGGATAATAGGTTCCTCCAAGGAACGGTTTAAGATCAGGCGTCAGAAAAACGCTCATCGGCCAACCCCCGGCACCGGTAGTGCTCTGCACAAACGTCATATAGACCCGATCCACATCCGGTCGCTCTTCCCGGTCAACCTTGATGCTTACGTAGTACCGGTTCAACAGATCAGCGACAGCGGGATTTTCGAACGACTCTCGTTCCATCACATGGCACCAGTGGCAGGTCGAATAGCCGACTGATAAAAAGATCGGCTTATTTTCTGCCTGGGCCTTTTGAAATGCCTCTTCGCCCCATGGATACCAATCCACTGGATTATAGGCGTGTTGAAGGAGGTAGGGCGATTTCTCGTCAATGAGCCGATTGGCTTGGCGTCCCGAGCTCATAGGAGACAATGCCATTAATATCGAGCGAGATCGAGCGGGATCGAGCGGGATCGAGCGGCATCGGACATCTCTCCGCGCTTTAATCCGACCTATAGCACACGCGACGACCGCAGCGGCGCTTTCGCGAAGGGAACCCGTCTCGGCGATCTCGCTCGATGCCGCTCGATCCCCTACGGCGGCGGTGTCGACGGCTCGTTAACTTCCGGGAAACATCTATATAGCTCCGCCGTTTTGCTGTCGCCTGCCAGGGCTCGCGCTACGCCCAACACAAATAACTCGGAGCGCATATCAGTATAGTTCTGGAACGCAATTTTCAGATAGGCCAGCATCTGTTTCCGAAGCGCGGGATTGGCTTCCAGATCAGGACGTAACGCGGCAAGCAGATCGAGATGCATCTGCACCACTTCTTCTACAACCGGTCCTTTGCCTTCAGCTTTGATTGTATTGGCCGCGTGCACCCGATAATCGATCAGATCCTCGTGGATCACGCCTAGCCCGCCGCGGAAGCCGATGAGCAACGCTGCAAAATAATCGTGAACGTAACGGTACGATTGAAACTCGGTAATCGCGCCTGCCCTGAAAAAGAAATTGCTGGTCGTTTTAGTAAAATTACCGAGCCCGAATGATCCGATTGGATCTTGTGTTGTGCTCAAGTTCGCCCAGATACGATTGATCCTTCGTTGCCGGCCATCGAGCTGGCCAACTGGCTTTCCGTTCTCGTTTATCAAACGAAGCCGCGTGCAAACCAGTTTAGCGGCCGGGTGTTTTTCGAGGTAACGGACACAACGTCTAAATCGCTCCGGATGATACCGGTCATCCGAATTCAAGATGCTGATAAAATCGCAATCTTTGCATAGCTGTAAACCCCGGTTCAGGGCAGCGTGGGCCCCCGCGTTCGCTTGCTCGTAGAGCTGAACCTTTTCATTCTTAATCGAGCGAATAAGATCAATTGACCTATCGGTCGATCCGTCGTCGATCACAACGATCCGGCTCGGCAGCAACGTCTGGTTCAAAACGGAGTGGATGGCTGCTACCACGTACTTCTCATGGTTGTAGGAAGGGATGACGCAACCGATATTCACGCTTTTCCAAGGAAAACCTAGTTGACTCGGCTACACAAACCTTTTGTCTTGGTGTCAGGAACACCAAAACGCGAAAACTTGTCGCGCCATAGTCCCGCCGAGGCGGGACGGAGGCGGACGCCAAACGCCCCATGCCTTCTCCAAGTCTCGAGACTGAAGTACGCGTCATGTTTTTCGACACCGACGCCGGGGGCGTGGTACACAATATCGCCTATCTGCGGTTTATTGAGACGAACCGTTCACTGCTGGCAGAACATCTTGGCTGGCCGCTCAGTAGCATGGTTAATCCCGGCGAATGCCCGATTGTGGTTAGAACCGAGATCGATTACCGCCGTCCCGCGCGTTTGTGGGATACGCTAATTGTGCGCGGGGAATTGGAGAGCTTTGAGCGCACCCGGTTCTGGTGCGCATTTACGATCACTCGCCCGAGCGACGGGGAGCTTTTGATTGTTTGCCGCCAAAT
>JBPYFC010000030.1:0-3448 GCA_051984705.1 Chthoniobacterales bacterium
GAAAGGCGAGAATCAATCCAAGCGATATCCACCAACCGATGTGCCAAAGAACTATCCGGCCGCTGCCGAACCCGACAATTCGTGCGATGACACTGGCAACCGGTTGCCAGACATCAGTCTGGCCCGCGGCCGCCAAGGAGCCTCCGGCCCCGAACAATCGAAACCCTACATGTAAAAAGATGAATCCCGCGACGATTATACTGTCGCGCCGGATCCCGCCTTCCTTCACACCGGGGTGCAACAGGACCGAACCGTTGAATCGCTGAAGTAGTTGATCCTTCTGGACAAACCGGCGCCAAACAAAAAAGACGATGCCGATCAACACCAGGAACCCCAAAAGATCTGCGCCGAGCCGATAAAGGCCTCCTATGATCGATTCGCTCAGCACAACGTCATAGTCAATGCCTTCGAAATCGAATGTGTGCGGTGGAAAAAAGCCTTCTATGACATCGACCAGGTTCACCAGCGCATAAAACGTGAACCCGTAAAAAACGAAGCTATGGAAAAAACCGACGATTGGCCGGTTCTTGAAAACGGTGATCTGGGTAACCGTTCGGACAAATGCTTCCCAAATGCGCTGAAGGGCGAAATTTGTTCGTGAATAGTATTCCGGTTGGCCTCTCCGGATGGCCGCAACCATCTGGCGCACGCCGATAAAGGTGTAATAAAGCGAAAGCGCTGCCAGCAACGCGAAGATCAGTTTTTCGGGAGTAGTCAGCATCTGTAGGCGGGATACCGTACCTACATTAGATCGGGCCGCGCGAATCTAACGAGAAATTTGTTTCTGATCCGCTATAGGGAAGTGGCGCCTCGACGAGGCTGAGCTGAAGCTCAGCCCTACCGGATGGGAACCTGAACCCAGTGCTCACCCAGCCTGCCGCCCTACAGCAGCTCCGTCAGCTTGGGTACGATTTCCAGCGCGTCGCCGATTAGACCGTAATCTGCGATTTGGAAAATTGGGGCGTCGGGATCCTTATTAATTGCGACGATTACTTTCGAATCGCGCATTCCTGCAAGATGTTGAATCGCCCCCGAGATTCCGACCGCGATGTAAAGGTCGGGAGCAACCATTTTACCTGTTTGTCCGACCTGATAATCGTTCGGTACGAATCCAGCATCGACAGCAGCGCGTGAGGCGCCGACGGCGCCGTTCAACTTCGCAGCCAATGCATCAAGCAATTTGAAGTTCTCACCTTTCTGGAGCCCGCGTCCGCCAGATACAACGACACGAGCTGTGGTCAGTTCGACTTTTCCGCCACCACCCGACAGCTGCCGGCCAACTAATTTTGTACGACCGGTATCCTTTGCGATTTCAGCGACCGCCTCGACCGGGCATGCAGATTCCTTAACCGGGGCAGCATCGAAGGCCGTAGCGAGAACGGTCAATACTCTAATCTGTTCTGTCGTGCCGGCTTGGACGGTGGCCAGCGCGTTCCCGGCATAAATTGGACGAACAAAAGTGCTTCCCTCGATCACTTTCGCAATCCCCGAAATCTGTTGCACGTCCAACTGGGCAGCTACACGAGGCAACACGTCTTTCCCGAAGGTCGTCGCTGGCGCCAAAAGGTGTGAATAGTTCCCGGCCCGGACTTGAAGCACGGTCTGTGCGCCAACTCCTTCAGCCGTCTGTGCGCCAAGATGCGGCGCATCGGCGACAAGCACGCGACTCACTCCTTCAAGATGCGAAGCGGCTTCAGCGACCAGTTGTGGCTTCTCTCCGGCCACCAATACATGGATCTCTGAGTCGCCCGTTTTTTCTGCAATTTTTTTTGCAGCCGTAATGGTGTTACGCGTCGCAGGCTTTAAAGCCGCGTTGTCATGTTCAGCGAGGACCAGTATGGGCATGGTGGGAAAGTTTCTGCTGTAGGGCGGCAGGCCCTGCCGCCGACACCCCTGACTTACTATCAAATCACTTTGGCTTCGTCTCGCAGGCGGCTCACGAGTTCTTCGACCGTTTGAACCTTGATGCCGGCTTTCCTGGGACCTGGCGCTTCGACTTTGAGCGTTGTAAGTCTCGCCGCCACATCGGCTTGCAGGTCTGCAATCGGAATAATGTCTAAAGGCTTCTTCTTGGCCTTCATGATGTTTGGAAGTGTCGTGTAGCGCGGTTCATTCAAACGGAGGTCAGTCGTGATTATCGCTGGTAACGGGATTTCCAACGTTTCCAATCCGCCGTCGATCTCGCGCGTAACGGTTGCGTTGCTGCCGCTAATCTCGATTTTTGATGCGAACGTCGCTTGAGGCCAGTCGAGAAGCGCTGCCAGCAGTTGACCGGTTTGATTGCAGTCGTCGTCGATCGCTTGCTTACCGAGAATCACTATGTGTGGTTGTTCTTTGAGAACCAAAGCCTTGAGCACTTTGGCAACCGCTAACGGTTGGAGATCCGCGTCCGTTTCGACCAGGATCGCCCGGTCGGCTCCCATGGCGAGCGCTGTGCGCAATGTTTCCTGGCAGGCCGCAGAACCGATCGAAATCGCAACCGCCTCTGTACAGACTCCCTTCTCTTTCAGACGGATTGCTTCTTCTACGGCAATCTCATCAAACGGGTTCATCGACATCTTGACGTTATCGAGCTCGACGCCGGAACCATCGGGCTTTACCCGGACTTTTACCGTGAAGTCGACAACACGTTTGATAGGGACAAGGATCTTCATGGGGCAACGCCGCAATACTGTTTCGGGCTTAGAACGGAGTCAAACGAAAGCGCGAAACGCCAAACGCCAAACGCCAAACGCCAAACGCGAAACGCGAAACGCCAAACGCGAACGCTTTCAATGCCCAATTCCGTGGCACCTGGTAAAAAACAGCGCTCCCAGGAAAAGCAAAATAGGAAAAAGCGCGGACAACACAATCAGGCGGGCGCCTTGCCAGCGTGTTTTCCACACCTTAGGAGCTTCGAGATGGCGAGCGCGACCCGTGACCTTCACCGATTCCGGATCATCGAGTTCGGCTTTCATTACAGCAGCCGATTGATACCGCTTGTGAGGTTCCCGCTCCATTGCGTGAAGAATAATCTCCTCCAGTTGTTCAGAGATCTGCGGATTCACCTTGCGCGGAGCAATCGGGTCACCGGTAATTCGCGAATTCATCACCACGAACGGATTTGGCCCTTCGAAGGGGACTGAACCGGTTGTCATTTCGTAAAGCACTGCGCCAAGGCTGTAGATATCGGTCCGTTCGTCTCCCCTTTTTCCTTTCACCTGTTCCGGAGCCATATAATCGGGAGTGCCCATCGCCGGGGTGAAACCGGCAAACGTCAGACGCCGCATTTCCATCGACTTGGCTATGCCGAAATCGATGATTCGAAGCGATCCGTCGTTACAGAGCATAATGTTCTGTGGCTTGAGGTCCCGATGAACGACCTTGTGCTCGTGCATGTGAGCCAAGGCGCCACAGATGTAGCTGGCGATTTGTACGGCATCGGGGATTGGCAGAGGCCGCACTTCAT
>JBPYFC010000031.1:0-10013 GCA_051984705.1 Chthoniobacterales bacterium
GCCATGCCCTTCGGATCGGCAGGAAATAGAGGCAGACCTCGATCCCAATTTGCCGGCAGCTCGCGACGCTGCATCAGGTCGACCTCAGTTGCTAACTCAGGATATTTTTGGCGATACGCACTAAAAAGCTCCGTCCATTTCCCGCGCGCTTCCGCGCCGCGCGCCCCGATGCTCGCGCTAAAATGCGCATAAACCTCTTTCGGCACCAAGAATTTGGCATCTTCCGGCCACCCATAATTCTTTTTAACGATACGAATCTCATCTTCTCCTAGAGGCTCCCCATGAGCTGCAGACGTATCCTGCTTATTAGGCGATCCGTACCCGATGTGGCTATCGAGAATAATGAAGGTCGGCCTGCCCATCGTGCGCCCGAAGACTTCCAGGGACTGCTGAATCCGATCAATATCGTTTGCGTCACCTACGCGCAGAACGTTCCATCCATAACCAAGGAATCGAGCTGCGATGTCTTCGGTGAAAGTAATCCGCGTGTCCCCCTCGATCGTGATGTGATTGTTATCGTAGATCCAGCAAAGGCTATCCAACCCGAGATGTCCGGCCAATGATGCCGCTTCGGAAGCAACACCCTCCATCATGCAACCGTCGCCGCACACTGCGTAGATCCTGTAATTGAAAATCTCGAATCCGGGCTGGTTATAGCGGTCGGCTAACCACTTCTGACCGATCGCCATGCCTACACTGGTCGCTACACCTTGTCCAAGAGGGCCGCTGGTCGTTTCAACACCTGATACCCAATGATACTCGGGGTGTCCGGGCGCCTTGCTGTCAAGCTGCCGGAAGTGACGGATATCATCGAGCGAGACCGAAGGCTCTCCCAATCGCTCATACTCGGCGTTTACTGCTTTAGTGCCGGTCAGGTGTAGCACAGACCATAGCAGCATCGAAGCGTGACCATTCGAGAGCACGAACCGATCGCGATCAGGCCATATCGGGTCGTCGGGATCGAACCGCATAACACGGTTCCAGAGCGTGTAGACGAGCGGCGCAAGCGCCATCGGGGTACCGGGATGACCCGAATTGGCCTGCTGTACCGCGTCGATCGAGAGGGTGCGAATTGTATTGATTGACAACTGATCTAACTCTTCTTTGGTCATGGCGTTGGTCCTTACAAACGGTTGCTAGTTTGGTGCTGCTGTTGTTGGACAAATGCCTCGCGCTTCGGCTCAGTGATCGCCGCGCTAGCAAGAACAAGATCCAACAACCAAATGGTGCCGATTAAGCGCCCGTCGCCGTCTTCCACGACAAACTGACGATCAGTACTCTTGGCGAATCCAAGTAAAACTTCCTCTACCAAGTCATCCGCTTTGACCGCGGTAAAAGGTAGTTTGAATAGATCCTGCACGGACGATTCCAGCCGCGTTTTTCCCTGGTGCAGGGTATCAAAAACGAACTCGAGTCGCAACCAGCCTTTGCATTTTCCATCCTCACCGACTACTGGCAGCATCGACACGACCGCCTCGTGAAATGTCCGAAGAGCGGATAATACGGAGTCCGTTTCACGAATCACGCTCGGCGCGCTTCGCAAGAATTCTGACACTCGCTTCCGCAGAATATCCGGCGAGACGCTACTCACTATCGCTTTTCGCTCATCCAGCGTTGCGTACCGGACCGCGCCTCTGCTTAAAAGATAGCCAAGCGTCAGACTGTTTTGTGCCAAAGCGTCAAAGGTTGCCTTATCCAATGATAGCAGCGTTGATGATTCGAGAGCTGTCGCGTCAAACTCTCTTTTAGTGTTTCCAAGAAGTTCCTTTTCTCCAAAGTATTGGCCGTTCACCAGTTTTTGAATTTGCCCATTTGGATCTGAAAGCGCCACCGAACCTTTTTCGATGATATAGAACGAGAGAGCAGGATCGCCGATGTGATAAACGGGATCGCCTTTTTCCAGATGCACCCGGCCGACGACCTCGGTCATTTTGACGTTTAGCAGACTGATGTCGCGGGGAAAACACAGTTCCAGAGTCCATTCAAAGAATACTTTCACCTTCCGCTCTAACCCCGGCAGTTTGGAGAGATAAACGGCCCGCCACATCAACCAGCCTAACAAGCCGGAAATCTTAAATCCGAAAACTTTACCCACGGCATTCAGATGACCAAGGGACGCCATTTCGCCCAAACCTTTAAAACTAAATACATGCAGAGGACGGTTTGCTCTCAGAGCGATAATGTTCTTACCCAGGGTTGCCCCCTGGCGCATCGCAAACTGCGCGGTTGCGGGGGACGTGCTTCCATCGGTTAGCGGCACAGCCGCGCAATCTCCCGCAGCCCAGAGGTTGCTCTGGCCTTTCACCTGCATCGTTGGCTCGGTGATCAATCGTCCTCTCTCGTTGGCTAACTTATATCGATCGATCAGTTTCTTGATGACGGGGTGGGTTGCGTTTCCGACCGTTGTGACTACGGTGCTTGTCCCAATCACCTCACCGTTGCCAAGCCTCGCTCGCTCGGCCGTGATTGCGGTTACCTTCTCATTGAGACGCACTTCGATTCCGCGTTTTGCCAGCAGTTTACCGCAATAGTGTCCCAACTCTTCACCGATCTGTGGCAACAGATACGGTCCACTGTGGACCAGGACCAGCCGAAAATCCTTCCCGTCAAGTCTCGGATAAAATCTGCGTGTATCGCGTAAGAGATCGTAAATCTGACCGGCCGTCTCTACACCGGAATATCCGCCGCCAACTACAATAAATGTAAGCAGCCTTTTGCGCACGGCTTCGTCCGTGGTGACGCTCGCTTCTTCCAAGCGCTGAATAATGTCTGTGCGCAGACGGATCGCATCCCCAACCGTTTTCATCAGGTACCCGTGCTCCGGCATGCCGGGAACCCGGCTCACGTCCACCACGCTGCCAATAGCCAAGACCAGATGTTCAAACTTCAGGTTCGCAGCGTGAACGATGGGGCCCGGAACAAAACGCACCGTCTTGGAATCAAGGTCAACATCCTCGACAGACCCCATGAAAATGGAAGCGCCTCGGCAAAACTCGCGCAGTGGATTGACCACGTGTAATGGAGAAATTGAAGAGCCGCTGACTTCCGCGAGCATTGGGTGGAACAACATCGCATTCTGATCTGCCAAAAGTGCGACGCTCCTGGCAGCTTCGCCTCCTAGCCCGCCGACTAATGCGCGCGCACAGTAAGTGCCTGCAAATCCGCCGCCGAGGATGACAACTGGGAAAGAATATGTTTCGGACAACGATACTGGGTTGTCATCTTTCATGGTTGGGCTTCTATTCGCGGCTTACTTCACGTTTATCGCCGCCGCTCGATCGGCCAGCACCAAAGCGTTTTCTTGATTCACCCTTCCCGCGGGTATTGACGGATCCGCTGCCTGCAAACGGGCAAGCATCCCCGCTTTATCTGAGCCAGTAACCAGCCAAAGGACCCTGCGGGCGCGATTAAGCACGGGATACGTCAATGTCATTCTACGTCTTCCCTGATAAACCCCGGTCACAGCCACTTCCGCGTCGTTGATCCACAAGGCTGGTTCGCCCGGCACCAAGGATGCAGTGTGCCCATCCGGTCCTAACCCAAGGTGGACGAGGTCGAGCACAGGAGGTGTACCAGCAATCTTTGCCAAGGTCGCAGCGTATTGTTTCGCGGCACCTTCGAGGTCAGCCGACTCGACTGGCATGGCATACACTTGCTCTCGCGGCAATGACGCAAGGTCCAACAAGCTTTCCTGCAAATGGGTCAAATTACGGTCTGGATCGCCTGCCGGAGCGACCCGTTCATCGACCTCAGCTAGATGGACTTTGCCCCAGGGTAAGTCCTCTTTGGCCAATGCCCGGAGCATCACCCATGGGCTGTGACCACCGCTAACTGCCATCACAAAACGCCCCCTTTCATTAATAGCTGCTCGCGCCTCGTCTGCAATGAAGGCAGCCGCCTCTTGGGCCACTGAATCGGCATCGGCAAGTATCTCGATCTTCATTTTAAAGCCCTTTCGTTGTCTTTTGTTCAGGTCGTTACGATTGGATTTTGCCAGCCGCCAGGTGGCGAAACCTTGTCATCGACTTCACTCGGTCCCCAAGTTCCCGGCTCATATTGAAAAGCCGGCGTGCCCCCCTTCAGCACCGGGTCAACGATGCGCCAGGCTTCTTCTACATAGTCTTCTCGCGCAAACAGCGTCGCATCTCCATCCATCGCATCTGTCAAGAGACGCGCATAGGCATCCATCTCTTCCGCGCTTGGGTGATGACTGGTGACCATTTCCGAGGCTTGAGTAACGTTTTCTTCCCCCGAAGCAATCGAGTTTAGGCAAAAAGCCGCCGTTACCTCAGGACTGATACGAAATCGGAAATGGTTGGACGTTAGATTAAACCCTTCGAACATCGTTGGGGGCTTGCGAAACCTCACAACAAGTTCAGCGCAAGTCACCGGGAGGCATTTCCCCGCGCGAATGTAGAAGGGAACTCCTCTCCAGCGCCACGAGTCGATCTCCAATTGCAACGCTGCAAAAGTCTCTACGTCGGAATCTGGAGCCACACCCTGCTCCTTCCTATATCCGTTAAATTGACCACGGATAACGTTCTTACTTTCTAACGGCGGAATGGCTTTGAGCACTTTAACCTTTTCATCCCGAATCGATTCGCTGTCGGTATTCGGAGGCGGTTCCATGGTCAGGTTAGCCATTACTTGAAACAGGTGATTCTGAATCACGTCACGGATGGCGCCGATCTGATCATAAAAAGCGCCTCGGCCTTGGACTCCGAAGTTCTCCGCCATCGTGAGTTGTACGCTCTCGACATGGTGTCGATTCCAAAAAGGTTCCAGGATTGCATTGGCAAAACGCAGAAAGAGCATGTTATGGACCGGCCGTTTCCCAAGATAATGATCGATCCGAAAGATCGATTTCTCATTAAAGGCTCCCAGCAGAATTCGGTTCAGCTCTCGCGCTGAGCCGAGGTCACGCCCGAAAGGCTTTTCAATAATAACCCTGGCGCCGTTGCTGCAGCCGAATCTCGATAACTGCTCAACAACTAACCCGAAGAGGACCGGTGGAATAGCCAGGTAATGCGCCGGGTGTTGTGCCGAATCCAACTCTTTTCGCAAAGCTTGGAACGTAGCCGGGTCCTTGTAATCGCCATCTACATAACGCAAAAGTGTCGCCAGGTTGTCAAAAGCTGCTTGGTCGAGGCCCCCATGTTTCTCGACACTGTCGCGCGCTCTAGCTTTCAGTTGATCGAGGTTCCAACCGGCATTGGCAACCCCGATGACAGGCACGTTCAGCTGCCCGCGTTTGATCATCGTTTGCAACGCGGGAAAGATCTTCTTGTGAGCTAGATCTCCAGTCGCGCCGAAAAAAACCAGAGCGTCAGATTGGACAGGCGTCATGCTCGTCCTTATTTAGTGCTCTTTTCGACGTGTCCCCCAAATTCAAACCGCATGGCGGACAACAGCTTGTCCTGATAGTCGGACTCACCACGCGAACTGAATCTTTCGTACAGGGCCGTTGTTAGCACCGGTACCGGCACACCCTCATCGATCGCAGCCTTGATCGTCCATCGCCCTTCGCCTGAGTCGGAAACGCGTCCGGCAAATTTCGAAAGCGCAGGATCTTTGAGCAGCGCCGATGCACTCAGATCCAGTAACCAGGACGCAATGACACTCCCTCGCCTCCAAACCTCTGCGATTTCTGCCAGATTCAGATCATACTGATAGTGCTCCGGTTCGCGCAGCGGCGTAGTCTCCGCGTCGATTGTATCAGTCTGTTTACCGATGTTCGCAGCGCGTATTACGCCCAACCCTTCGGCATAAGCTGCCATGATGCCGTACTCGATTCCGTTATGAACCATCTTGACGAAATGACCTGCGCCCGACGGACCGCAATGCAGGTATCCAAGCTCGGAAGTGCCGCCAGCTTTTTCGCGTCCCGGGGTCCGCGGGATATCCCCTCGCCCAGGCGCCAGGTTGGCAAAGATCGGGTCGAGATGTTTTACCGCCGCGACTTCACCGCCGATCATCATGCAATAACCGCGTTCCCGGCCCCATACGCCGCCGCTGGTTCCAACATCAATGTAATGGATACCCTTCCCGACAAGTTCTTTGGAGCGCCGGATGTCATCGACGTAGTACGAATTGCCGCCATCGATCAGCATATCGCCCGGCTCAAGTAAAGGGGTGAGCTCAGCGATTGTTTTATCGACAATTGCCGCCGGCACCATCAACCAGATAGCGCGCGGTGCACTGAGGTTCTTAACCAGATCAGCCTGGGAGGAAGATCCAGTTGCCTTCTCCTTGACCAATTCCTCGACCGCCTTTGGCGATACGTCGAACACGACGCAGTCATGTCCCCCATCCAAAAGACGCCGCACCATATTGGCGCCCATCCTTCCAAGTCCTATCATTCCGAGTTGCATAAACGAGTTCTTTCTAATCTGGTTAGTTTGCTGCCTTGTGTTTCCGGTAACGGCGGATCAATGCATTTGTAGAACTGTCGTGTTTGAGTTCGGTCTCCTCGCCAGATTCCAATTCGGGAATAATGCGCTGAGCCAGTACTTTGCCGAGCTCTACTCCCCATTGATCGAATGAATCGATGTTCCAAATAGTCCCCTGCGTAAATACGCTGTGCTCATAGAGCGCAACTAGTTTGCCCAGTGTGTTCGGAGTAAGTTTCTCGGCCAGAATGGTGTTCGAAGGGCGATTGCCCTTGAAGACGCGGTGAGGAACCAACCAATCCGCTGTGCCCTCCGCCTTGACTT
The DNA here is from genome assembly GCA_051984705.1 of Chthoniobacterales bacterium. Classification (GTDB taxonomy): domain Bacteria; phylum Verrucomicrobiota; class Verrucomicrobiia; order Chthoniobacterales; family JAFAMB01; genus JBKPBY01. Next base: position 6,714 of record JBPYFC010000031.1, read on the forward strand.
GCTCTTTCGTTTTCCCGAAAGCGAGGGCCTCGGTCTGCGCAAAAACGTTTGCCAGGAGCATATCATGGTGTCTGCCCAGAGGATTAAGCGTCTGGATGAACGCGATAAAGTCACATGGGATCAAACGAGTTCCCTGGTGAATCAACTGATAGAACGAATGCTGACCGTTGGTTCCAGGCTCGCCCCAGTAGATAGGCCCTGTCGCGTAATCTACCTCGGACCCATCGAGCCTGACGTGTTTCCCGTTGCTCTCCATGGTGAGCTGCTGCAAGTAGGCCGGGAAGCGTTTCAGGTATTGCTCGTAGGGCAGAACCGCAACGGTTTCAGCACCAAAAAAGTCGTTGTACCACACCGCCAGAAGCCCTAGCAGAACCGGCAGATTCTGCTCGAACGGCGCGGTCCGGAAGTGCTCGTCCATTTCGTGGAATCCCTCGAGCATAGCGCGAAAGTTGTCGGGGCCAATGGCTAGCATCGTTGACAGCCCGATCGCTGAATCCATCGAATATCGGCCGCCAACCCAGTCCCAGAACCCGAACATATTGTCGGTGTCGATACCGAACTCCGATACCTTGGCCGCATTAGTCGAGACTGCTACAAAGTGCTTGGCCACGGCTTTGACGTCGCCGCCCAGACCTTTGAGCGACCAGTCGCGCGCTGTGTGCGCATTGGTCATGGTCTCCAAAGTGGTGAAGGTCTTAGACGACACGATAAAGAGTGTCTCAGATGGATCCAGATCTTGAACCGCTTCCGCGAAATCGGTCCCATCCACATTGGAAACAAACCGGAAACTAAGGGAACGATCGCTATAATATTTAAGCGCTTCGTAAGCCATCACCGGCCCGAGGTCCGAGCCACCGATGCCGATATTGACCACATTGCGAATGCGTTTGCCGGTGTGCCCCTTCCAAGCACCGCTCCGAACCCGCTCGGAAAAGGCCGACATTTTATCGAGCACTTCATGAACTTCAGGGACGACATTCTCGCCATCGACCACGATGGATGCGTTCCTGGGGGCGCGCAGAGCGACGTGCAGCACCGCCCGGTTTTCAGTGATGTTAATCTTTTCCCCAGCGAACATCGCGCCGATCCGGTCACGAAGCTGACATTCGTCAGCCAGTTGTAGCAGGAGTTTAACGGTTTGCTCAGTGATCCGATTCTTTGAGTAATCGAGATAAAGACCTGCGGCTTCCAACGTGAAGCGGTCTCCACGCTTAGGATCATCGGCAAAGAGTTGACGCAAGTGTAACCCCTGTACCGTTTCGTAGTGTTTCTCCAGAGCCTGCCAGGAGCGGAGGGTCCGAAGTGGTTCGATAGTTGATGTCATTTTATCCTCCAATGCGACTGTCGCACTTAAGAAGCAGTTTGTAGAGTAGCGCTCTTCGCTTTGATCACATTCATCAGATCATTCCAAGAGTTGACAAACGAAACCGCGCCTTCGTCCTGCAGATTGGTCGCGAAGGCGTCGATATCAATTCCAATAGCGGCGAACTGAGCTAAGACTGCTTCACCGTCGCCTCCATCTCTCGGCAATGGACCGTGGACTTCTCCATGGTCCGCAAAGGCTTTCAAAGTGTTTTCCGGCATCGTGTTCACCGTGAGTGATGCAGCTAGCTCCCTGATATAAAGAATGTCGGAAGCTTTTGGATCTTTGGTCCCGGTGCTGGCAAAAAGCAAACGTTGAGGACGAGCGCCGAAGTTAAAGGCCCGCTGCCAACGAGATGATCCTAACAAATCGCAGTAAGATTTGTAAATGCATTTGCCGATGGCGATCCCCAATCTGTTGTTCAAATTCTCCGGCACCTTATCCCTGACGGCGGTATCCCAGCGGCTGATAAAGACCGAAGCGACCGAGCCTACCTGCGGAGGTAGCCCTGCTTCGATCCGTCTTTCGACACCGCGCAGATATGCCTCAGCCGCCACCACATATTGTGCAGGCGAGAACAACAGCGTCACGTTGATCGGCACGCCGGCAAAGATCGCTTCCTCAATCGCCGGCAACCCTTCTTTGGTGCCGGGAATCTTGATGAACAGATTAGGACGATTGGCTCGAGCGTGCAGGTCTATAGCCTCGGCCAAAGTCGTTTTGGAGTCATGCGCTATTAGCGGGGAAACTTCTAATGAAACCCAGCCGTCCACCCCGGAAGTGCGATCGTAAATTGGACGGAACAAATCGGCGGCTGAGACCAGATCTTCGAGAGCCAACTCGAAGAACAATTCCTCACCGGATTTGCCTTCCTCCAGCTTCTGCCGGATTGCTCGATCGTAGTCGGAACTATTCTTGATGGCGTGATCAAAGATCGTCGGGTTCGATGTCAAGCCAGTCACTGAGAGCCCATCTCGATAACGCCTGAGGGTGCCGCTTTTCAAGAGATCTCGCGTGATGTTATCCAGCCATAGGCTCTGGCCGAGATCATGGAGTTTTTGGGTTGGTTTCATATTGTTGTACTCGGTCTAGTCTATCGATCCGGCGTAACACTCTCTTTTGCTCGAAAGAAGGGATTTTGATCTATCCGTTTGGTCAGCCGGGGCCGAGGAATGGCTTGTGACACGGCATGGTCAGTCCTCATTTGTACTTAGTTCTGCTTAGAATGCTGATAGGATCCGCTGTGCGATGAGGTCGTGCCCGTGCAGCTTGAAATGCTGCCTCTAACGCGATCTCGGTGTTGCTCATAGCGGCCGGACCATTGCACTTCAGGCTGGGTCGCCGCTATTGTACGTTCGGGCAAAAAAACGAGAAGGCTGGCGGCAATCGCATTTCCAATTAAACGTGCGCCAGCGCGGCCAGCCCTTCCTCGACGCCAAGCGCCGAATCTTCTCGTGGCATGCTTTTCGTAACAACGAGTCTTAGCGTTTTCCGTGCCAGCCACTTTTGAGTGGCAATTCCGCGTGGGAAAAGAGTAACGACTCTGGCTTTCCTGGATCGTTGAGAGTGAGATGTTCGCGAATGTCTCGCGAAATCACGATAAACCGCAGGCGATCGACGAATTAGAAAGAATACAGGAGACGGAATACTGGAGACAGGAGCAACGTGATGCACATTGGGTCCAACTCGAAACGCTAACCTGCGTGGCGTTGCGAAGGTGGAAGCCTTCGCGAAGGTTGACCGTAGCCTTCTCTTTCGCTAACTCGTCCACCGTAGCTTTAGCGAAGGTGGAAGCTACGGAGGACAGGTTGGCGAGACGGACATATCAAAAGCGCTCAACACAGAATGCGACGAGGCCGGCAAACAAAAGACATCCAAGGAGGATCTCAACCAGTCCAGCTTTAATTCTCTCTGCCGGGAGAGAATCAGGCCGATCG
>JBPYFC010000032.1:0-3897 GCA_051984705.1 Chthoniobacterales bacterium
TTTCGGCTTATCCCAGGCTTGAGAGATTTCTTGGATCGTCTTTTTTCCAAAAACGAACCGTGCTGCGCTTGCTGCAATCCGCGGCTGAGCAGAAGCAGTGGCGCGAGCGTCTTGCTTCGGGCGAGTACAATGCCTATTTGGGAAGAAAAGCCCCGAAGCAAAATCCCTCGATCCGAAATCGGTTCGGTGGCTTTGAAATCTCTGCAGCCGGCCACCTTGATATTCCCGAACTGCTTCGAGCTACCCGCCAATGGCTTGTCTCCGAAGATCGCCTGATCACCGACGAGTTCGATTATTCAGACCTTCGCATTACCGATCGGAACCTGACCTGGAGGGACCTCTGCACAAATATCGTGATTTTCTGCGAAGGATACCAACTCAGTAGGAATCCCTTCTTCAACACCATTAAATTGAATCCAGCGAAAGGAGAACTCTTAGTGCTGCAAGCGCCGCAGTTCGATGAACCACGCATTCTCCAACATGGAAAATGGCTGTTCCGCACGATAACCGGAGAAATCAAGGCAGGTACGACTTATTCCTGGGATCAATTCAATGAACAACCAACGCCAGAAGCTCGGGCAGAGATCGAAAGCGCAATTCGCCAGTTCGTCAGGATTGATTTCCAGGTGATTCGCCAAAGCGCCGGTGTTCGCCCCGTCATAAAAATCGACAACCGACCAATCGTCGGCGTGCATCCAGATCAGCCGCGGCTCGCGGTTCTCAATGGTCTGGGATCAAAGGGTGCACTCCAGGCACCTTTTGCAGCAAACCAATTGATCGCTTATCTAGAAACAGGAACTCCGGTCCATCCTGAGTTCGATGTATGCAGGAAATCCCTTTGGTAGTATCGGAGAAACGGTTAACGGTCGTGGCACACGAGTGGCTGGCGGAGGCCCTTTTTGACGGAGCTTTCGCCGTCGATGCCACAGTTGGCAATGGTTACGATACGTTATTCTTAGCCCATCGCGTAGGGCCAAATGGATCTGTGCTGGGATTCGATATTCAAAAGCCGGCCCTAGCGGGCGCTCATGAGCTGCTCCGGTTCACCGGCAAAGCAGGCCGAGTAAAATTGGTTCATGAATGTCACTCACGCATTGGCGGCTACCTCGACAGAGACATCGACGGTGCAATGTTCAATCTTGGCTACCTGCCTCGGGGCAGCCGCGCCCTAGTCACGCGACCAGAAACCACCGTCTCTGCATTGCAAAGCATATTAACGCGTCTCAAACGCGGCGGCCGCATCACCGTGCTCGCCTATCGCGGCCACCAAGGAGGCCCCGAAGAGTATTCCCGCCTCAGAGAGTTCCTTTTTTCCCTATCAATGGCTGAATATACCGTCGAAGAACTCGTCGGAAAGACAGATACGCCAGAGTCGCCGAGATTATTCAGGATCCGAAAAAAATCGAATCCGGAAATTTGACAAGCGTCCAAGGTTATACGAGAGGTGCGCTGAATCTCAATTACTGATGAGGGTTTCACCCGGAGCGAAATCTCCAGGGTGAGCAAAAAGTGAAAGGTGAAACCCTTATGGAATACGAGATTACACGTAAGAAAACCGATGGCACAAAGCGCACATTGACGCTGATGATAGTTATCAGCGCGATTTTCTGCGCGGTTTGTGCAGCGGTCAGGGCGTTCGCAGGGTCTCAAACCCAAGAGTTTTCTGATCCGCTCACCAGCATGCTAGGGGTCGGTATCGTCCTCGGGCTGTTTGTAGCGTTGCTCGCCCTTAACACGCGGCTGCAAGTCGCGTCTGATGAAGCTGAGACCGAACAAGCACGGTAAACAACGAGATAGGAGGAAAATATGGATCTCAACCTGCTAATAATTTTTGCTTTGCAGCGTCTGAATCGAAGCCTGAACCATGGCCCTCGGAGAGCGATTCCTGAAGTCGCCCTTCCCGAGATTGACTATGCGGTACTAGCAGCGAATCGTCCGCGGACCGAACGTGCCAAACGAGAGGTTTATGCGGAACGAGGCGGCTTGGCTACTCAGGCAGGCGTCCGCTCCATGTAAATAGAGGAGACAAGAGACAGGAGACAGAATTCAGGAGTCAGGAATGCGCGGACAAGCGCAATCCTGCTCCTGGCTCCTGTTGCTCGTGCTTGATTTTTACGGCCTGATCTGGGCAGACTGCTGCGCAGGATCGCCGGCACATCCTCCTTCCCCGGAGCTACAAAGGAGGGCGGCTGGGGATCGCGCGGCAATGCCGACAACCATCGCCTGGTTTGCGAATTTTCTGATGACGGCGGTGCCGGCGCTGTCGGCGATGTCGGCGTTTCATCAGGCATGGGCGATTTCTTTGAATTCAAACAGCATGATACGACGCCGGGCAAAGAAGTCGTCGCGGGGCTGACGACATTCGCGACAATGGCCTACATCCTCGCAGTTAATCCTGAGATATTGGGTGAGGCCGGTATGGACAAAGGAGCAGTCTTTACCGCAACTGCTCTATCAGCAGCCATCACAACAGCTTTGATGGCGTTCCTGACTAACTATCCTATCGCTCTCGCTCCTGGGATGGGATTGAACGCGTTTTTTACTTATACGATTTGTCTACAACTCAAGATCCCATGGCAGGCCGCGCTCGGACTGGTGTTTTACAACGGCGTTCTTTTTCTGCTTTTATCGATCTCCGGCCTTCGCAAGCTCATCATCGATTCGATTCCGAATCATCTGAAGATGGCTATTACGTGCGGGATCGGGTTGTTCATCGCTTTCATAGGGCTGAAAAATGGTGGAGTCATCGTTGCCGATCCCGCGACTTTCGTTAAGATCGGAAACTTTTCGCAAACAGGACCAATCCTGACTTTGGCCGGGATTCTGTTGACAGCGATCCTCATCGGCCGGCGTGTCCCGGGGGCAATCATTTTGTCGATTCTTGTTTTGAGCGTAGTAGGACTCGCTCTTCCCTCTGGAAAGCCGGATGGATCAACGGTAACTGTTGCGCCGCACGCGCTGATATCGGCACCAGCATCGCTCGAGCCAACCTTTCTCAAACTCGATCTCGGTTATTTGTGGAGCAATTTTCTACAAGCCTTTGTGCTGGTGCTCGCGCTGCTTTTCACAGAGCTCTTCGACAACATGGGTACGTTGCTTGGGGTCTGTCGCCGGGCAGGCCTGCTCGATGCCGAGGGTAACTTGCCCAGGATTGGCCGCGCGCTCTCAGCCGATGCCGGCGCCGCCATCATCAGCTCATTGCTCGGTACCTCCAGCACCACCAGCTACATTGAATCTGCTGCAGGAGTCGAAGCCGGCGGACGCACCGGCCTGACAACGCTTGTGGTCGCCCTTTGTTTCTTGCTGTCGCTCTTCTTCAGCCCGCTCATTTTAGCCATCCCTGCGGTGGCGACTGGTCCAGCACTTGTCATTGTCGGCGTTTTTATGATGCAGACCGCCGCAGACCTTGAATTGCCTGACTTCGTCAAAGCCGTGCCAGCGGTTTTAACGATTCTCTTCATGCCGCTTGCGTTCAGTATCAGCGAAGGAATCGCAGTCGGCATCCTGGTTCACGTCATCCTACTAGCTGGCCTTGGGCGTTGGAAGGAGTTAAGTCCGCTTTCTCTGGTTCTGGCGGTTCTTTTTCTGCTGCACTTTATCTTCCGGCCGTAATCAGAAGATCAACCCGGGCAACCGCGCCTGTTGAAAAATAGTCCAAGAATGCCGGTGTCGCTTGCATATACCTGTACTGGGTATATGTATATGTATGAACAGCCAGGTGCGGGAAAAACTGCTCAGTCGAACCAAAAGGATTGCCGGTCAGATCGCTGGCGTTCAGCGGATGATTGAACAAGACCGGTACTGTGTTGATATATTGCATCAGATCTCAGCCGTCCGGTCGGCCTTGGATGCGCTTGGGGTCGAGCTACTCACCAATCATCTGGAAACCTGTGTCCT
>JBPYFC010000033.1:0-3146 GCA_051984705.1 Chthoniobacterales bacterium
TAATGACAGGCCCGTCATAAGCGGTTCTTCGCTGTCAAGGGTCGCGTCGATGACCTCACGTTTTTTCCTTTGTAGATCGAGGATCTTCTCTTCAATCGTTCGGCGAGCAATCAACTTGTAAGAATTAACCACACGTTTCTGACCAATGCGATGCGCGCGATCGGTTGCCTGATTTTCTACTGCGGGATTCCACCATGGCTCGAAATGAATCACCGTATCCGCGGCGGAAAGATTTAACCCTATACCGCCGGCCTTGAGACTGATCAGAAACACAGGAATATCTTCCGAGTCTTGAAACCGCCTCACTTGAGTCTCGCGATCCTGTGTCGCGCCATCCAAATAGCAATAGGTCAGGTTGATCTCATCGAGCCGCTCACGAATCAGCTTCAGCATCGAAACGAACTGCGAAAACACAAGAATCCGGTGCCGGCCGTCGATCGCTTCTTCCATCAATTCGGAAAGCAATTCAATTTTGCCTGAAGGCTGTTGACTCTGCTGTCCCAGCAACCGGATGTCGCAACAGATTTGTCGGAGCCGCAACAGAGCGGTCAGCATCACAATTCGAGCCCGGCCTTCATCCTTGCCAAGGGTCTCCAGTTTTTGGCGGCTCTCGCGATGGAGTTTCTCGTAGAGCTCTTGTTGTTCATCGGAAAGATCGCAGAACGCGGTTTGTTCGATCTTTTCGGGAAGATCATTGACGACCTGTTTCTTTAGCCGGCGCAGCATGAGCGGTCGCAAGCGCTTCGATAAACGCGCGCGTTCAGGTTCTGATCCTCTGCCTATCGGCAGCTCATATCGTTCGCGAAATTCTTCTTTCGTGCCCAGATAGCCCGGCATAGCAAACTCCAGAATTGACCACAAATCACGGACGGAATTTTCAACCGGAGTACCAGTCAGGACGAAACGCACTCGACCTTTCAACATCATAGCCGCCTGCGCATTCTGAGTGTCCGGATTTTTGATGTGAGTCGCCTCATCCAGGATGATCGCTGAAAACTCAAATTGCCGATATCGATCGATATCGCGCCGAAGCAAAGGATAGCTCGTCAGAATCAGATCGTGGTCTGCGATAGCGGGAAAAAGCTTCTGACGGTCGCCGCCTTCAATTGAAAGCACTTTGAGCTCGGGGACGAACCGCCGAGCTTCATTCCGCCAATTGAACAACAACGACGAAGGACAAACCACCAGGGATGGGCCTTGCTTCATTCTTAGAAATGCCAGCGCCTGCAACGTCTTACCGAGACCCATTTCGTCGGCAAGGATCCCGCCAAATCCGTTTTGGGAAAGGAAATGCAGCCAATAAACTCCCTCCTTTTGATATGGCCGAAGCACATCTTCCAGAGGTCCGAGCGGAACGGCCTTCAACGGCTTCAGTTGACGCTGCGATCTGGACCAATCGTCCCAACCATAGCCGCTTCGAACTATAGCGCCGGCTAGCTCCCGAAATGCTGCATCCAAATAGCCCGCGTTGGTTTTATTGATGCGATATCGACCAGGACTGCTCTGTTCCGGGGCGCAATCGCGAAGAATATTTTCAAATTCCTCCAGTCCGGCGAGATCGAATACGGCCAGCTTTCCGCTGCGTAGTTTTGTAAAACCCTGGCCCATCTGCAGCAACCTTTGAACTTCGGCTGCCGAGAACCTGTTTCCGTCTGATGCTTCCAGAGAAAAAGAAAGAGCAAACCAATCCTGACCCGATCCAATCACATCAAGCCTAGGAGAAATGCGCTCGATATTCTGGGTTACATTCTGGAAACGGCTGCCGATCGACACTTTCCATTCCCGTTGCAATTGCGGCAGCAAGCGAGCGAAGAAGTTTAGGATCGGTGTCTGGCCACGGAGCACATATTCTCCAATAGTAGACGGGCCGCGGAACCCAGCGTCCTCCAGAATTCGGACACATTCCTTTTCGTGCGTAAAGTTGCGGGACCAGGTCTTGCCGCCAGCTTCGTACACAAACGCTTCGGAATTTGCCCCTACGGTAACGATTTGTTTTCCGTAATGGCATTGTAAAACAGCGTTCAAATGGTTTAGCGACCCTTCGAAAACTGCGTAGACCTGTGGGCTGCCGGGGTCAGGGGCACCTTGTGACAGGGTCCAAGATTGCTCGGGATGTCCGCTCACCTGAAAGAACGTTCTTAGCGTGGGCAGCTCATTCTGAAAGAAGTTGTGTCCGTGCTCGCCAGACAAAATTACCGGCTCGCGCAGCAGGGAGAAATAAGCTGGTGGCAAACCGGCTGCAACCGGGCGCAGATTAGGATCGTTCCAAAGCCAGGCGCTGCCGGACCCAACGAAAAGCGACCCTGGAATTTTGGATTTGTCAATCGCCAGTCGCCATTTCCCATCGGGCAGCTGTTCGCAAGTCAACTGGGGGAGAAGACTCTCGTTAGAGACGTTGACTGGTTTCTTTCGTGCGAGAGTAACGCGGGGATGACCTTTCAATTCTGCAATCAGCGCCAGGAACTGGTTGCGATTGAGAAACATCATCCCGGGTAGTTTGCCTTCTACAAAAGCTCTTCCCCGGTTTAATACGGTCAAATCCTCTGGGCTGCATCGAAAGCTCTTTTTCTGGTCAAGCGCGCTTGCAAGCATTCGGTTGTCCTCAGTCACGATCTCAAAGCCAATGACCAATTGGTCCTTTTGCCATGCAGCTTCCAGATTCGGTGCAAGCACGACATGCAGCTCGATCCATTGAGCCTGGCCATCCGTAGTAAGAGTTGGGCCGAATGAACGAATCGGAGCATCCGGCTTTGGAACAGGTTTGGGTTGAAGCACCACTAGGCCGACGGCCAGCGAATGCGCACAGATAGTCCCCCACTCCCGCGATTCACGGCATGAACATAAGTTTTCGACTTCCGTCTTTCCCGAAATCTTGAGCCCTGCCCGGTATTCGATCTCCCCTTCCCTGACCAACCCCTGAAGGAGTGGAGGCGCATAGCGCGCGCTCACGACACGACCCATCTGAACGAGCGCCCGAGCCATTTTCATGGCCTGCCACCCGCCTGTATCCATCAGGAGACGTTCGGTTATTTCGATCATTTGAGTGTGAATGCCGGTAGGGCCGAGCTTGGAGGGGCGTTGCTTGCAACGCCCGGGCTTGCCGCGCCATGTGAGGGGCGTTGCAAGCAACGCCCCTCCAAGCTCGG
>JBPYFC010000034.1:0-5315 GCA_051984705.1 Chthoniobacterales bacterium
GAACCAGGCGACGCCGGCGAAGAACGCGATGAATGCTAGTGCGGAAGCAATTACCAGTTCGGTCCGGTAACGGCTGAGAATCGATTTTCCTGCCGGTTTGTCCCTAAAACCAGGAGCCACCGTCACTGCAAAGTAAAGATCGCGACGGGTGAGACCGGGCATGAACCAGAAAAGCACCGCGTAGAGAACAGCAATGCCACCGATGACCACAGCAATTATTATATGACTCATTGTCATTTCTCTCCTTCCAGTCTTCGGGCGGCTTCGATCAGCTCGCGGGCTAACAAGCTCGAGGAAAGCCCCTCAGCTAACCCCTTGGCGACGAGCTCTAGTAACGGCCGGGTAAACCGCTCCAATGTGTCCGGCCCCGCCTGGGGCCGATCACGATCGCGGACAATTGCGCCGTGATGCCGTTTCAGCTCCAGCCAACCTTCTTTCGCTAATTGCCGGTAAGCTTCGGCAACGGTGTTATGATGCACCCCCAGATTGATAGCCAGCGTTCGGACGGTCGGTAGCTTCTCACCAGGAGAAAATTTTCGGGCCACAAGCTCGGCCCGAAGACCGTTAGCAATCTGTTCATAGACCGGGAGACGCGATGCTAAATCGATTCGCAGCATAATTTGGCCACCAACTTGCATTCAGTTTGTACATCATAGATATACAAATGTCAAGTCGATCGTTGAGACAGGCTTACTCCACCCCGAAAAGCCTCTTGCATATTTCAGTAACTTTGATAATCTATTTAAGTAGGTTATTTAAATAGGCTGCTTAAATAAGTTGCTTAAAGAAGAGACTTAAATATATCGGGAGGACGAGGAGGCGCCTGGCGCATGATTATCTGGCGCCGCCCCTATCGCTGTCGCTGAAAAAGGCGTTTATGAGAGACTCGCGCGGAGCGTTTATGAGGGCGAAAACGCAAAAGAGGACGTCGGCTGGCTATCGTTTGCCAGCAAGCATATCGGTTGCCGCGCTGCTCAACGACAAGCAATCAGGCCGGCAGTTTCGACGGCTTATCCGGGATCTGCTGACAGTGACGCGACGATTGGAACTGGCCCGCGATTACTTCGGGCGCCGAATCAATGTCACCGGTCCGCAGTATAACCTTTTGATGACTGTGGCTGAGCTTCAGGACGCAGCCGGCGTCAGTGTCGGATCGGTCGCGCAGGCAATGCATGTTTCTAGTTCGTTTGTTACAGCAGAAACCGGAAGGCTTTTGGATGTCGGTTTATTGAGAAAACAGACCAATCTGTCTGACCGGCGCGGTGCGCTCCTCAAGCTTACGCCTTTAGCCCGCAGGAAGATCCATCGACTGCTTCCGGAAATTCGTGCGGTGAATGATTTGTTCTTCGGGCTCCTTACGGCCGAGTCGTTTACCGCGCTTTGCGCGGGCGCAGAAGCACTGGTCGAGGGATCGCGAGAGGCGATGCGATACATCGCTCGAATAGAGGAGAAGTCGGATAACTCACCATGAGCAAAGAGTTTGTTCTGATACACGGATCGTGGCATGGCGGATGGGCGTGGCAGGAGGTCGTACACCACCTCTCAAAGAAAGGGCACCGCGCAGAGGCTCCCACGCTTCCCGGTCACGGGCACGGAGCGATGTGCGTGGGGATTACACAAAAGGACTGTGTTCGAGCGGTCGTGGCTTACATTCAACAGCACAGCCTGGAAAACGTCGTCTTGGTTGGGCATAGCTTTGGTGGATCAGTGGTACAGAAGGTCGTTGAAGAAATCCCCGAGCGGATCGAGCGGAGTGTGTTTCTGGATGCGCTCATCGTTGAGAACGGCCACTGCGTTTTCGATGAGTTGCCAGCGGATTACGTGGCCTTGTTCAATCAGCTCGCTGGAGCCAGTTCCGATGAGACGATGCTGATTCCTTGGGAAATCTGGCGTGACAATTTCATCCAGGATGCACCAGAACCCGTGGCAGGGTCGTTGTGGGAGCAATTGTCCCCAGAGCCCAATCAGGTCAATTTGGACAAGCTATGCTTAAAGCGGTTTTACTCGCTTGCCATTGCCAAGAGCTTTATCCACTGTCGCCATGATAAGGCGTTGCCACCAGGACATTTTCATCCGCGAATGTCCTCGCGCCTCGGCGGATTCAAATTGATCGAGATGGATGGCAGCCATGAGGTCATGTTTACCCGCCCGAAGGAATTAGCGGACAAAATTGTGGAAGCAAGCTCCGGCTGATCGGCCTTGCGTATGCGACCTTCTGTTTAGTCTCTTCCGGCGAAGCGGCAGCTATTCCAGCGCAATTGGCGCCGCCAGACACGAATCGGGAATTCCGAACGAGTCGACCAACGCTACTGCTTCTTCTCTAACTTCGCGGCAGAGCTTATCGACAAGCCTTGTGATTGCTCGGGATTTCGGGCCGGAGAAAACACCATTTTCCAGGTACCAAGCCCGATTCGTTTCGAGTTGCCAGAGCGCGAAGAGGCGGCAGACTCGCGTAAGAGTCTTCTTCAGCGCTAGATCTTCAATCTTACTGATTGCTTCAACGAATTGTTCGAGAACCACTCGTTCTACGTAGGCATGGGCAAGCTCGAGAAGCTCGCGTTGCATGGTTGTGAAGGCCGTATAAACATCTTTGGATTTCGTTGATTCCCTGAATTCTTCAGCGCACGCCATTAACAGGGTGGATTCGCGGAAGCGCATCATCGTCAGGTGAAATTCTGAATCCAGCAAAACCTCATCGCTTCGAGTCCTGCGGAAGAGAGGGTTCTGTTTGAAGACTGCATTGATTTTGTGCTCGACAAAGAACCGAGTGACCTGACCGGGTTTCATTCCCTTAATCTCCTCCTTCAATTCTGTAAGAAGATTCTTAGCTACGAGCTGCATCAAAACGGTGTTATCCCCTTCAAAGGTCGTACAAATATCCGTATCCGCTTTCAGGGCGGCCAACCGGTTGGCAGCGATATAGCCTTCGCCACCGCAACACTCACGGCAGGTCTGGATTGTTCGGGTCGCGTTCCATGTTGCGAACGCCTTGATGGCGGCAGCTTTTGTTTCGAAAGGGCGAGTTGATGCCTGGGATCCAAGCTGTTGAATCAAGTGTTTCAAAGCGAAGTCGACCGCAAAAACTGTCGCAAGCGGCGGCAACAAACGGCGTTGATGTGCCGGATAATCGATCAACAAAGTCTCGACGGGAAGCTGTGTGGGCGCCGCAAGCGGCGCCCATCCAACGCCGCTCACACTCCTGCCAAACTGCCGGCGGCGCGCGGCATAGCGGATGGCGATTGTGAGAGCGCTTTTGCAGACATTGTTTGAACCAGCAGCGACGCTGATTCTTCCTCCGACCAGCGTCCCGATCATCGTGAAGAACCTTGTGCTCGGACTCAAAATATCGCTGACGTAATTGCCTCGATCAGTAACGTTGGCGAACCGATTCAACATCTCGCTCCGCGGGATACGAACGTGATCGAACCAGATCTGACCATTGTCGACCCCGTTCAATCCCAGCTTCACATCGTTGTCCTCGATCCGGATACCAGGCAGCGTCTTTCCGTTTTCATCCCGAACAGGAACAAGAAACGCGTGAACACCATGGTGTTGACCATTCACTTCGAGCTGCGCGAAGACAGTTGCGACACGACCATCGCGGCCGGCGTTTCCGATGAATGTCTTACCTGCTGAATAGGTCGGGCTATTGATGACAAATGTATCACTTGCTTTTTCGTAAGTAGCGGTCGTTTCCAGCGCCTGGACATTCGAACCATGCCCGATCTCGGTCATCGCAAAACAGCCCATGAGCTTGGCCGATGCGGAATCCGGCAAATATTTTTTATGATGGTATTCGGTTCCCAGCAGCTGAATGCTGCCGCCGAAAAGGCCGTACTGAACTCCGAGTTTGATGACCAGGCTGAAATCGTGGTACGCAAGCGTTTCTGCTGCAGCGATAAATTTGGCGGGGTTTTCTTCACCGCCTAGCGAGCGCGGCAGACCGATGCGTCCAATTCCTGCATCGGCGATCTGTTTTACCCATTTCAGCACCTGGTCTCGATAGCCTTCGATATCTGTGCCGTCGTAATAGCGAAACTCTGGCTGGGTGATCAGTTGTTTCACCCGGTCCCGGATTTCCGCCTGGTCACCGTCGAGCAACCGCTGGAGTGCCCTCGGATCGAAGGCAGATGTCTTTCGTTCAATTGGTGGATAAGCCGGTCTTATTGGTCCCATAGGTCCTTTTGGTGAGAAGTGAGAAGTGAAAGGTGAGATGTAAGAGCTGAGGGTTCGGCGGCGGTATAGGTCCCATTGGGTCCTATAGGTCCTATTCGAAGATCGGGCCAATGCGATCTACACGACCTATAGGGACCAATAGGACTATGAGCTTGCCTTGTTTTTCTCCGGATAAAAGCTGCCGCCGCGGTTTGCCATATCAGCGAGGAGGCGGCATGGCTGGAAATAAGGTCCGACCCGATCGGCTAGACTGTTCAGCCTGCTGACGACAGTCGAGATGCTCAGAGTATCCGCGAATCGCATCGGGCCACCGCGAAAAGGGGCCCAGCCGGTTCCCATGATCATGCCGAAATCGACATCTTCCGGCGCATCGACAACGTGCTCTTCCAATGTGCGAGCGGCCTCGTTAACCATGATCAGCGTAAGCCGGTCGCGAAGGTCGCCTTCATTGACTGTGGTTGGCTCAGCGGGCTGAAGCTGGCCCAGCTGCGGATTGGGCCGCTCGCTGCTCGAGGAGTACTCATAAAATCCCTTACCTGACTTATGTCCGAGCCACCCTTTTGCGATCATTTTCGGAACCACGTCGTGTAATGGCGGCAAATGATTGACGCGGTTTGACAAATCCGTTGCAACATGAGCAGAGACATCTAACCCGACTTCGTCGGCTAATCGCAAGGGACCCATCGGCATTCCGAACTCTGTCATCACACGATCGATCTTTTCCACGCGATACCCTTCGGTAAACAGACGAATCGCCTCGACCATGTACGGAAGCAGGATCCGGTTAACCAGAAACCCCGGGCTGTCTTTCACCAGGACTGGTAGTTTTCCGATACTTTTTACGAACCGGAGCGCGGCATCGAGCGTCGCGCCACTCGTCTTTGTGCCACGCACAATTTCGACCAATTGCATGCGATGCACCGGGTTAAAGAAATGGATACCTACTACCCGCTCGGGATGCTGGACTGATGCGGCGATAGCGTCGATCGACAACGCGGATGTATTGGTCGCAAGAACCACATCCGGCGATAGTTTCGGATCGAGCTGCGAAAAGATCTGTTGTTTCAGATCGAGTTTTTCGATCGCCGCTTCAATCACCAGGTCGACATAATGGAGCGCTACATCTTCATAGACCGGAA
>JBPYFC010000035.1:0-4697 GCA_051984705.1 Chthoniobacterales bacterium
GTAATGAGGTGCGGACCAAATCAGGGTCCGAAAAAATAAAAACAAACAAAGTGACTCCAATGAAAGGTTAACATGAATGCGGCGACAGCAATCCACAGATGGTTGGTACCAGTTTCCGAACGGAAAACGGAAGTCCGTACCTATCCTCGTAAGAACCGGCATGCTGTAGCAGCTGATCAACCGCTCTGGAAGATCTGTCAGGCCGAGTCCAAAGCGAAGGGTCGTGAATTGAGCTTTTACGCGTTTTTCTTCGTGCTCGCCGCCATCGGCACAGCCTCGGCGTTTGCAGTGCTGCATGAGATGACGAGCACCGGATCGTTAACATATTTCGTTCAGCATGCTTTACGGTAGTCGGGCTCAACCGGCAGATGAGCGCTGGGCCGTACCGGAAAAAATTCACAGAAGATCGCAAGTATTTCAGAAGGCTACCTGTGACGTTTCTCCAAAAGACTGGGTAGGGGTAGGGGAGAGACCCGAAGCTTCCAAGGGACGCGAACAACCGCCCCTTTTGCATCACTGGGCATGCATCATTTGGCTCGTCATATTCGGAGATTTTCCGGGTAGTTGTGGAGGTTCCGACAAATTGAATTGCCAGCAGCGCCGGAAGCTGGAAGAATTTGCCGCGTCAGTGCAAGGTAATTCAGTGTACACTCGCGAACGGTTGGCCAACGCGGGCAGTTGGACGCAAGCCCGGCCAGGGCTGTGAAAACCACAGACATACGAACGTGCCAGGTGTGCAACACGCTGTTGGATGGCGATAGCGATGTCTGTCCGGTTTGCGCTCTACAGAGCGCGCTTGAATCTGAGAATCACGCGACCGCTACGGAGCTGCGTTTCGAGCATTACCAAATCCTCAAGAACGAGGACCAAAGCCTGATGGAGCTCGGCCATGGCGCGATGGGCGTGACCTATAAAGCTCTTGATGTCCAGTTGCAGAGGCTGGTCGCGTTGAAGATCATCAACGCAAAATTTATCGGCGACGCTTCGGCCCGACAACGATTCGTTCGCGAAGCCCGAGCCGCGGCCAGTGTTCATCATCCCAATGTTGCGACGGTTCATCACCTTGGGGAGATCGGCGGCGACTACTTTTATGTGATGGAGTTTGTCGCTGGCGAAACGCTGGAAAGACTCATTCGGCGCTCCGGTAAATTGGAAGTAAACCTAGCTCTAGAAGTTGTATCTCAGGTCGCGGCTGGTTTAACTGCGATTCAGAAACATCATCTGGTCCATCGAGACGTTAAGCCCAGCAACATCATGGTCATGTTGGAGGAAGGCCGGTTGGAGAGCGTCAAGATTATCGATCTCGGTCTGGCAAAGGGGGTAGCAGAGCAGGAAACGATTTCGGCCGTCGGCAGTTTTACCGGAACACCGGGATACGCCAGCCCCGAACAGTTTGCCGGGCTTGGGGCCGATATTCGTTCCGATCTGTATTCTTTGGGAATTACCCTCTGGGAGATGCTTTCGGGAAAGCTACCGTTCGAAGGGTCTGCGACCGAACTAATGTACCAGCACCAACACACTGCGGCGCCCTTTGAGCAATTGAAGGGCGTTCCGGCGCCGGTTGTCGCACTGCTGAACATTCTCCTAGAGAAAGATCCGAGCCGGCGTTTTCAAGGTCCACTGCAATTGCAGAGGGCGCTTGCTAAAGTGAAGGAAGCGGTTGTTTCAGGGTCGCGCCTTAGCGCAAGCGAGTTGCGAACGATTGCCAATCAAACTACCGACCAATCTCCAACAAGACCGCGGAGGAAACGGATTGCTCGCTGGCCCATCGCATCTACCGTCTCTGCGACTGCATTATTACTCGGTTGGTTTTTCTTTGTCGCCAACCGCGGGCCGTTCTTCAATCGGCCAAGCGCCGAGTCAGCAGCGACTGAAAGAAGCATCGCCGTCCTACCCTTTGAAAGTTTAAGCGAGAACAAGAGCGACAGCTATTTTGCGGACGGGGTCCAGGACGAGATTCTTAATAACCTCGCCAAAGTTGCTCAACTCAAGGTCATTAGCCGGACCTCTGTAATGCAGTATCGGGGGGATAACAAACGGGACCTGCGCCAAATCGCCAGTGCTTTAGGCGTGGCAAACGTGCTGGAAGGAACCGTCCGTCGTGACGGAAATCATGTGCGTGTGAGTACCGAGTTAGTCGATGCCCGTAACGACAACACGATTTGGGCTGATAATTATGATCGCGATCTCACCGATATCTTTGCGATCCAAAGCGAGATCGCACAAACGATCGTTCACAAGTTGGCGGCATCGTTATCTCCGGTTGAGAGGCGACTGATCGGACAGAAACCCACCGAAAACCTGGCGGCTTACGATCTTTTTCTGAAAGCAAAAGCGCTGATCGCCAGTTGCGAAATCAGTTTGCAAACTTTTAGTTTCGAAAAAAAGCTTCGTGACTCGATCGAGTTCCTCGATGAGGCAGTCAAACTCGACCCGAAATTCGCGCTCGCCTATTGTGCGATGGCCCGGGCGCATGACCTCATGTACATCAGTTTCGATCCTAGTTCGAGTCGACGCGCTTTAGCAGATAACGCTATCGAGACCGCACTTCAGCTGGGACCCGAACTCCCGGAGGTGCAGTTCGGCTACGCCTGCCACGTCTATTTTTGCTATCGCGATTACGATAGAGCGCTTGCCCATTTACGGATCGCTCGGGTAGGACTGCCAAACAGCGCCGATGCGCTCCTACTCCTTGCGTGCATTGACAGGCGTCAGGGCCGGCTTCAGCAATCAGTGCAGCAGTTTAGAGCAGCACTCGAACTCGATCCGCACAATGCAGGAATCTTTCTCGACTTAGGGTGGACCCTTGTTGGGCTCCGGGAGTTCCGAGAAGCCGCCGAAGTATATGACAGGGCGGTTATTTTTGCGCCAGATCAACCGGCGTTCAAACTGCAAAAGGAGCTAGCGGTCACTTTCATGCAGACTGGCGATGATGCCGCGCTGCGCCAGGCGATCGCTGAGTTACCTGCGGCGCTGGCCAGTGATCGGGGGGTTCTGTCCATGAAAATAAGCGCCGCGTTGTATGATCAAGATTGGATGCAGGCCAAGTCCCTAATGCAGCAATTCACCGGCAAAGAGAACGGAATCTTCGGTTATGACGGTCTACCCGTGCCGCTTGGATGTTATTCCATCTTGATTGCTCGGCTACAAGGCGAGGAACTGAGCTCCCATTTTCAAGAGATCCGGGACGAGTTAGACCGACAGGTGAAACAATCTGAGACCAGTCCCAACTTGTTGAGCACCTTGGCTGTAGTAGATGCCTTGCTGGGCCGGAACGAGGTTGCCATCAAAGAAGCACAAGGCGCCGTCGAAATGCTGCCAATCTCGAAACATCCTCTGGACGGCCCTGGAGTGTTAGCAAATTCGGCAGTGGCCAAGGCGTGGACCGGTCAGATTGACGAGGCATTCGATAACCTTGAGACCCTCGCAAAAATACCATTCGGGATCTACTATGGCCAATTGAAGAAGGATCCCCTCTGGGATCCGCTGCGGAAGGATCCGCGCTTTGACAAATTGTTAGCAGAGTTAGCGCCGAAGGATTGAAAACGCGGAGACAAGCGTCTCTATCGAATTGCAATCCGAGATTCCCAGCTAGCGAAGTCCAGTGTAAACTCGGCCTCGGTTGGCTGACGAGGCAGTCGGAAGGAGGCCCGGCCAGGGGTTGTGAAAGCGACAGACAAACGAACTTGCCCGGTTTGCAATACGCTGTTGGATGGCAATAGCGATGTCTGTCCGGTTTGCGCTCTAAAGAGCGCGCTTGAATCTGACAATCACGCGACCGCTACAGAGCTGCGTTTCGACGAATACCAAATCCTTAAGAACGGAGATCAAACTCCGGTAGAGCTCGGCCACGGCTCGATGGGGGTCACCTACAAAGCGTTCGACGTCCAATTGCAGCGGCCAGTCGCGTTGAAGATCATCAACGCCAAATTCATCGGCGACGCTTCGGCCCGACAGCGCTTCGTGCACGAAGCCCGAGCCGCTGCCAGTGTCCGTCATGCCAATGTTGCGACGGTTCATCATCTTGGAGAGATCGGCGGCGACTACTTTTACGCGATGGAGTTTGTTGAGGGTGAGACGTTGGCAAGCGTCATCCAACACGCTGGCCGGCTGAATACAGATCTGGCTCTTGAAATCACGGCCCAAGTCGCGGCTGGGTTAGAGGCTATTCACGAGCAGCATCTGGTTCATCGTGACATTAAGCCGAGCAACATCATGGTCAGTCTAAAGGAGGGCCAGCTAAAGAGTGTCAAGATCATCGACCTCGGTTTGGCGAAAGGCGTTGCAGAGGAAGGCTCCATTTCCGCCAGCGGATCTTTTGTGGGCACGCCTGGCTACGCGAGCCCGGAGCAATTTGCTGGGGTGGGAGTGGATATTCGTTCAGACCTTTACTCGTTGGGCATCGTGCTCTGGGAAATGTTAACCGGCAGCCTGCCGTTCCACGGCACGAACTCAGAGCTGCTCAACCAACATCAGCACTCCACGCTTCCGGTCGATCGCCTCGCCCGTGCTCGGCAGCAAGTCATACCGTTGCTCGAAACACTTCTGGAAAAAGATCCATCCCTACGATTCCAAACTCCGAACGATCTTCTCAAGGCGCTTGCGATCGTAAACGATGCGATCGATTCGGGCCACCGACTGACCAAGAACGAATTACGCTCAAAAGCCGCTGGCGCGGTCTTGCAGAAAGGCTCAGC
>JBPYFC010000036.1:0-5143 GCA_051984705.1 Chthoniobacterales bacterium
TTTTCCACCCCAAAAGAACTGAACAGAAGGTCGCAAAGATCAAGAAGGCGGAAAAGAGATTCCCCTTGGGACCTTTGTAATCTTTGCGATCTTCTGTTCAATCTTCTGATTGTTGTTTCGTTTCGAGACGTGCTCTCGCTTCAATAATTGCTCGCTTGCGGCTTTTGAGGGTCGCGATTCCAGTACGAGAATGCCGAAAAAGGAATTCAGTGCTCGAAGAATTCAAGGTTGTCTGAATGGAAACCGTCCGCCAAAACCATCGTTAACCTTACCGGTCACTCCGGAAACTTTGGCCTCAGATGCCGGCATCGCGGCAAACCTGGGATTCTTTTCCGTGCATGTACATCCGAGGGACGATTCTGGACAGGAGAGTTTGAAAGAGAATTGGGTTGGTGCAGCCATTTCCGCGATTCGCGCCGCTGCGCCGAATTTGGAGATTGGCGTTTCAACCGGGGCATGGATTGAGCCAGATCTGGCAGCGCGGATCGCGGCGATCAATTCATGGACAGTTCTTCCTGACGTTGCCTCGGTTAACCTTTTTGAATACGGCGCCGACAAGGTGATAAAGAATCTCCAGGCCAAAGGGATCGGGATCGAAGCCGGGTTAGCTACTTTGCGAGATGCCCAGATTTTGGCACAGCTCGACCTCACCGATACTTGCAAAAGGATTCTGGTCGAGGTGCATGGGCAGACCCCCGAGGATGCAGTCAGGTCGGCGCTGGAAATGGAGCAGTTCCTTAACTCCACAAATATCGCGACCCCTCAGCTTCATCACAGTTACGAGAGGGCTACATGGGCAGTGATACGCGCCGGCTTCGATCGAGGCCACCATGTTCGAATCGGACTCGAAGATACCGAGGTATTGCCAACAGGATCTCTCGCTACGAGCAACGAAGAATTATTTCGCGCCGCGATAGCTATGCTTCAAGAGTAGCACTGGCGTCCGGGCTGGGCCACTCCTAGCTCCTAGCTCCTAGCTCCTAACTCCTCTATCCTTAATTCCATGCACTTCGATCTGTCTAAAGCGGCTCCTCGCGAGATTTATAACCTCATGATCGGCCTTGTGACTCCTCGCCCGATTGCTCTGGTAACGTCCAGAAGTCTGGAAGGACATCTGAACGCCGCCCCATTCAGCGCTTACAACTACATGGGGGTCGATCCTCCGATTGTTGCAATTGGTGTGGCGAATCGTCCGGGGCCCGGCGTAGTAGGAAAGGACACCGCGCGGAACATCCGGCACACTCGCGAATTCGTTATCAACGTGGTCAACGAAGAGATCGCGGAAAAGATGAACATTTGCGCAGTCGATTTTCCACCCGAGATCAGTGAATTAGATGAAGCAGGACTTACCACGACTCCATCCATCGCGATCTCTGTCCCGCGGATCGCGGAGGCGCCAGCCAGCCTGGAATGCCTTGAGCATGCGACGATCGAAATCGGGCGAACGCGATTGATCTTAGGTCAAGTGGTAGCGGTTCACGTTCGCGATGAATTCGTAGATCCCAAAGGCCCTTATATCCGCGCCGAGAAGTTGCATACGATCGGTCGAATGAACGGGCTGGGAAACTACGTTAAAACGCGGGACGCCTTTTTCCAGATCGAGCGGATGAGTTTTGAGGATTGGAAAAAGAGGGGTGCGGTGTAGAGAGCGTGTCGGCGTATCGGCGTACGGGTGAGAACCGCCGTAGCTCCAGCGCCGGTAGGGGCGCGCTTCAGCGCGACCTCGTGCGGCAACCACACGCACGAAGCTGAGCTAAAGCTCAGCCCTACCGATGTCGGACCTTTTCACCCCGACACGCCGATACCCCGACACGCCGCCTGCCGTTATTTCTTGATATAAGAGCCCAGCAACGACAAGTCCGCAGGACTCAAGCGTTCAGTAGCGGTCTTCAATTGGTGCCAATAAGGATATTGCAGATTTGGCAAACTCACCTTTTCGAGCCGTGCCAGCTCTTTGGCGGTCAAATCAAGATTTGCTGCAGCGAGATTATCGCTCAGCTGTTCTTCGGTACGAGCGCCGATAATTACAGAGGTAACTGCCGGTTTTCGCAACAGGTAAGCTAGCGCGACTTGAGCTGCGGAGACCTTGTGCGCATCGCCGATCTCAACAAGTGTCTCGATGATATCGTACAGTTTCTCCTGGTCGTATACGGGCGGCTCGCCCCAATCGGTCAGATGTCGCGAACCCTCTGGTGGCTGTTTTCCGCGCCGGTATTTTCCAGATAACAATCCACCGGCCAACGGGCTCCAGATCAAGATCCCCAATCCTTGATCGATCGAAATCGGCACCAGCTCGTTTTCCGGTTCACGGGTTTGCAGAGAATAATAAATCTGCTGGCTAACAAATCGGGTGTAACCATGGCTATCCGAGGTCGCTAGAGCTTTCATCAGATGCCATCCCGAATAGTTCGAGGCGCCGATGTAACGAACCTTTCCGGAACGCACAAGCGTATCCAAAGCTTCGAGTGTCTCATCGAGCGGCGTTTGTCCGTCCCATTCATGCAACTGATACAGATCGATCCGATCGGTCTGGAGCCGGCGCAGGCTGTTTTCGCACTCCCGAATCAGATGGTACCGAGACACCCCTCCATCATTCGGTCCATCGCCTACTACCATTCTTGCTTTTGTCGCGAGCAAAACACCGTCGCGACGTTTACCGAGAGCTTGTCCAAGGATCTCCTCTGAAAGGCCTTCGGAATAAACGTTGGCGGTATCGAACAGATTGACACCCGCTTCTAAACAGAGATCGATCTGACGGCGGGCAGCTTCGAGACCGGTCGAACCTACTTTACTGAAAATGCTGCGGCCACCAAAGGTCATCGTACCCAGGGTGAGCACCGAAACGCGCAGCCCTGAACGTCCGAGTTGTCGATATTCCATAGGCTTTTACGGTATACGAAGCTGATGGCTGCGCGCAGGATTTTTCGAGTCAGAAAAAAAATGGCGGAAAGGGCAAGATTTTAATGACCTTTCCGTCCGCTTCGCTTGATTAGCGTCACTATCGAGCTAAGTCGTGTGTCCGAACAAGAAACCGCTCGGGCGTCGGCAAATGCGTCGGCTGCGAGATCGGTCAACACACGGCCGGGAGGCATTTCAACATAGAGACGGGCTCCTGATTCAAACAATACCGAGGTAGCGTCGTGCCACCGTACAGAGTGCGCGACGTTGGTAGCAAGATCTTCAGCAATCGATTCCTGCTCGGTTAATAACCGGCCGCCACGATTGCTCGCGTAAGGCACGCGCGGCGGATATAACGGTGTCGATTGAATAGTGGCAGCGAGCTCATTCGCAACCGCTTCAAGCAATGGAGAGTGCGATGGCGATTGCACCGGTAAACGCTGTACTTTCCTGGCGCCTGCATCTCGGGCCTTTGCCATCGCAACCTCAAGAGCGTTGTCCGTGCCTGATACGATGATTTGCAACGGCGCGTTAATGTTCGCAATATAGATAACGCCGTTCGGGAGCTCGTGCTCGATGATTCCCCTTACAGTGTGTTCATCGAGCCCGAGAATCGCGGCCATGCCGTAACCTTGTGGGTACGCGCGTTCCATCAGTTCAGCACGCAACTTCACAAGACGAAACGCATCTCGAAAGTTCAGAACTCCTGCCGCAACACCGGCGCTGAAGGCTCCAACCGAGAGGCCCGCCACGAAATCAGGAACAGCGCCTTCTGCATTCAGTGCTCGAAAACCGGCGACTCCGGCAACCAACAACGCTAGCTGGACGTGGACGGGAGACGCCAGCGCTTTCTCCGTATCGATCTCGAGAATGCTACGACCAAAGTAATCGGAGGCCTCGTCCAGCGTTCGAATGTTAGCCGGGTTCATAGGAAGCTCGTGGAGCATCCCAGGATATTGCGAGCCTTGGCCAGGAAAGAGAAAAGCGATCACCAAGGTTGAAAATCTCACAAACACCGGGCGTTCGCGAGATTTTCAGGCTAGCTCCAAGGATCCTCTATGAATCGCGGTCCGTCGAGTGTGCGGGCAAGGAATTGGTCGGACCGTTGTGCATACTCCGACAACGCGACGGCGCCGGCAGGTGTTTCCAGTTGGACGTCGACACGAACCGGAGAAGCCGTGAGTGCGCGTTGCAACCTTTGCGCCGCTTCTTGCGCTAAACGATGCGGAGCACGCACCAGGATATCCAGGTCGCTTTCACTGGTTGTTACTGCGCTTCCAGAAGCAAGCTGAAATCCGACACTACCGGTTGGACCCCAGGCAAATTCGCGAAAGAGGTCTTCGACAAGATCGAGGGCAAGAGAAATTGGAATCGTCGGTGGAGAGGTTTTCCAATTTCTACTAGCGGCAGTATCTTCCGGCCGCACAACGGCTTGAATTGCATATTCTGGTAGACACGCGGCAAAGCGCTCACTTCTCGTGAATCCTCGAACACCGACGGGCAGCAACCCATTGTCGATGTGGGCACGGCGGACGACGACGTACGGAGCGCGCTGAATTGCGGCATTGACCCACTGAGGAGCTTGCTGACGAAAGACTAAGGAGCTTGGGCTGGCTAGACACACGAGGTCGTGCGGTAGTAGGGAGCGCTCCATAGTGCGACGCATAGGAAGTATACGACTTATAGGACCTATGTGACTTATGGGGCTATGGGACTTCACGGAACGTTCCAAGCTGCTGCCAGGCGTTCGCGAACTTTTGCGGAGGCCACTCGCAGGTTATTTGCACTGCCGAATCTCCGACTTAAATCGCGAGAGGGCTGAGCGACAATAGCGGCGATGAGCTCTTGCTGTACTCGTTCTATGTCTGCTTCTCTCGGATTGTCTGCATCGACTTCTGTGATCAGTTTTTGAACGATGCCGAGTTTGCCGTAGGTCCGGATATCGTAGGCCATAGGAACGATTTTCTGCCCGAGCTCGTCCAGTTCTTGCACGGTGCGCCGCGTGACCCGCGCCGCCGCCGCTTTGCCCATGGCGTGTACAGCTACCCCGGGTGCATCCAAGGCGAGGATTGCGCCGCTCTGGTAACCGTGCGCGAGAACGCCACCCGAGAATGCGCTCCCGACAATAAGGGTCACGACCGGATGCCCTGAAAGCCATGCTGTCGCGTAGGCGCCAGCGGCTGCAGCACAGGCGAGATGAATGCCCAGTAACTCCTCGCGCCGGCCATAAGCCTGGCTAGGTACG
>JBPYFC010000037.1:0-7908 GCA_051984705.1 Chthoniobacterales bacterium
TTTTGCTATACCGATGAAGATGCCGTGCTCGACGACTCCAGTAGTTTGGCTCAAGCTGCTTGCCAGCGATTCGGGATCGCGAATTGCTTGGAGCTGGCAATCGAGAATGTAGTTGCCGCTATCGGTAACCAACGGATTATCGAGGCCGCCTCGCAAGGTAATGGGGACACTTTCAAAGCCTGAATCTCGAAAAAGTCTTTGAAGATGCTGTTCGGTGCTTCGCCAGCCGAATCGTATCACCTCGACTGGGAGCGGGAATTGGCCAAGCTGCCTGACAAGTTTTCCTTCATCAACGATTGCGACCATTTTTTGGGACGCGCATGCCACGATCTTTTCCCAAAGAAGACTGGCGCCTCCTCCCTTGATCATGCGGCCGCGATCATCGATCTCATCGGCGCCGTCGATTGCCAGGTCGAGAGGAGCGACATCGTTCAGGTCCGCAATCGGTACTCCGACTTCGCGAGCGATGTCTCGCGTTCCGCTCGATGTCGGGACGCCGACTACTTCCAAGCCTTCTTTTACTCGTTCTCCCAGGATCCGGACAAACCAATGCGATGTTGAGCCCGATCCTA
This sequence comes from Chthoniobacterales bacterium, assembly GCA_051984705.1. GTDB lineage: Bacteria > Verrucomicrobiota > Verrucomicrobiia > Chthoniobacterales > JAFAMB01 > JBKPBY01. The sequence goes on from JBPYFC010000037.1 coordinate 573, forward strand.
GTCCGATCTTCATTCCGTTTTTCAAGTAGCGACGAATCGCTTCTGCGCCCGCTGCTCGTTTGGCGCGGTCTTGATGGCTTTGCGGCGGTTGCATGGGTAGATCATGGACCGGTTGTCACATTTTTTCTCGAAAAATCGATGAGAAGAATAGGACCTGTGGGACCAATGGGAGAGGAACTCTACACTTTTACGGTTTTCCATCGGCCTCTCCGGAACATGACGAGCCCGGCAAGAGCGAGGAGGGAGAACGCGATTGTGATCGCGATAAATACGCCGGCCGGACCCTTGGAAAGCTTCTCCGCCAGGCACCATGCGAACGGTATTTCGAACGCCCAGAAACAAGCGAGGTTTAACCAAGTTGGCGTCCAGGTGTCGCCTGCGCCATTGAATGCTGAGGTCATGCACATTCCCGCGGCATAGAAAGGAAACCCGAGCGAGATAACCCCGAGAGCTTGGGTGGCGTAGCGATGTACTTGAGGCTCTTGGGTGAACAGCCAGGTGATCGGACCGCTAAGTGCAATGAAGAAGGCGCCAATTATGCCGAGGAAAACGACGTTATAACGAACGGCTATCCAGACAGCAGACTCGGCCCGATCAGGTCGGTTCGCGCCGAGGTTTTGCCCGACCAATGTTGCTCCCGCGTTTGAAAGACCCCAGGCAGGCAAAATCGCAAAAATCACGAGGCGAATTGCGATGGTGTATCCAGCGAGAGCCGAACTACCAAACTGAGACAATATTCGCACAAGGCCAATCCAGCTGGTCATACCGATCAAGTTTTGGAAGATACCCGTTGAGCCAACCCGAATGATCGACCAGATCACGTCCGGTTCGAACACAAAATGGCGACGCGCGATTTGGATGCGACCAGGGCGCCGGGTGAGGTGATAGAGCTGATAAAGGACACCGCAAGCTCGGCCAATATTGGTTGCAATCGCCGCCCCTGTGACTCCAAGTCCAAGGCCAAAAATCAGGCATGGGCCGAGGATAATATTTAGCGAGTTCGCAAAGATCAGGGTGCGCATGGCAAACGCCGCGTCGCCAGCTCCGCGAAAGATGGCGTTGATCAGGAATATTAAAGTCACGGTGACATTACCGCCGATCATGATTCGTCCAAACGTCGACCCGATGCGCAGGACGTTTTCGTTTGCTCCCATGAGCTGCAGCAGTGACGGACCGAAGAATATTCCGATCAGTCCGAGGCCGAGCGCCACAAGGAGACCGAGCAAAATTACCTGAACGCCGCTTCGCGCCGCTTCTTCATCGTCCCTTTCACCAACTCGGCGTGCAACGATTGCTGCGCCAGCCATCGCGAGTCCAATCGCCACGGCGTAGATGATTGTCATTATGGATTCGGTAAGGCCAACGACGGCGACAGCATCGCTACCGAGACGCGAAACCCAGAAAACGTCTGCGAGAGCAAAGATCGATTCCATAGCCATCTCGAGCACCATCGGCACTGCCAGAAACAACACCGCTCGATGCAGTGTCTCTGTCGTGTAATCGCGGGTCTCGCCCTTGAAGGAAGAAGTGACTACCTGCCACAAGGAGGTGCGAGGGAGTGTTTCGTCTGAGATAGGCGCAGACATGAAGAGTCGAGAACGTAGTTGCAAGGACACTTAGGGTCAAACTGGGGACGCGGGAGGAACGCCAGGAACGAATTTCTGGTCTCCCGGTGGCCGGTTTCGCGGTTTTACCTTGCTCTTCCCGCCGACGTCATTGACGTGGATGCAAAGAGCAGCGGAGCGCGACGGGAGGCGAGGAGTTCAGGCGATCTTTCAGAAGAGCATGATTGGACTCTCAGCTATAGCTTTTGCCATAAGCCACGCATCACTTGGGGCGCGGAGCTTGCCATGGATCGCGGGCACTGCTGGCGGAGTATGTGCGATAGAGCTGGTGCTGTGTATTGTTTCTACCCGCTCAAGAAACAGCAGTAGGCAAGATCACAGAACCCGGGCGTTGCAAGCAACGCCCCTCCATAGAGGAACGTCCGAGTCGAATTAGGCGGACCTAAATGCAGACTCGCCTGCCAATCAGGAACCGATATAAAGATATGGTGATAAAACTCTGCCCTTCCCGTTTCTGCCTGCTTTTCTGCCTGTTGGGACTATGGCTTCTAGGTTTGGATCGGGCATTTGGGGTCGATGTCGCGTCCCCACTCGGACAGTGGAAGAACGAGGACGCAACGTTCGAAATATTTGAAAACGACGGCAAGCTCTCCGGCAGGATTGTCGATTTGAGGGAACCGCTTCGTGATGGGAAGCCAAAGGTCGACATCCACAATTCCGATCCATCGAAAAGGAGCCGGCCGGTCATCGGAATAGTGTTCATGTACGGATTCGTGAAAAAAAGCGATACGAAATGGGAGAACGGCACAATTTACGATCCAAAAAGCGGGAACACTTATTCGTGCACGATGGAATTGGACGGGCCTGACAAGCTGAAAGTACGAGGATACATCGGCATTTCACTGATCGGGCGAACCGATGTTTGGACTCGAGCCAGATAAGGTATGCGCACGGTTCAGTCTCTGATTTTGCTGGTGTGGTTTTGCGTTGTCGCAAACGCGTTAGGAAAAGATCCGTTTATTGGTGAGTGGTGGACGAGCCAAGGCGATCTGCTGAAAATCACCCCGAACATGGTGGAGTGGGGAAACGAGGCGCCGGTGCCTTACCGCGACATAACGCGGAAACGGGACGGCCACAATTTCAATCTCGAGGTTATCCAGGCTCCAGACGAAGCGTCGTTGCGGAAGACCGGTTATCTGGAATTGTTTTGTGATCGTCCGATCAAAGCCACGATGATGCGGGTAGTGACTTACGCTGACCCGGAGGAGATGTGGAGCCACAAAAATCCACATGTCTCCATAATTTTTGTCAGAAAGAAGTGAGATGGCAAAGGCGCATACCAAGCCGAAGCACAAGAGCAAGGTGAAACCGTTACATCCTCGTTTTACGAAAGAGGTCTCGGTGATGGCCTGGATCGAGGATCCTGACCATCGAGTGCTTTTTGTCCGGCAAGCGGCTGGGATGCGGCTTTGGACACTTCCCGGCGGAAAGGTAAAACGGGGTGAATCCCTCCTAATGGCTACGCGGCGTGAAGTCTCTGAAGAGGCCGGAGTGCGAATCCAGATCGGGTCGTTGCTTGGAGCTCTGGATCGCCACGACAAAGACGCGATTACATTGCTTTTCGCCGCTGTTCTTGAACAGCGAAATCATAAGCTGAAAAGCGGACGCCGCGAAATCAAGAAGGTAGCGTTCCAAAGTGCTCTTCCGAAAAAGTCATCGCCTTCGGCGAGATATTTCTGGTCAGTGCGGCGGGGGCTCGTCGGCAAGCAGAAGATTCCGAAAGTACCGGCGTCAACTTATCAGTTGCCGGAGGGTTAGGAACGCCGACAGCGCCGCCATCGCCGTCAACGCCGACAACTGATTCTGACTAGAGCCGTTTTTTGTGTCGGCAGCACCCACGACTCCGATCGTACCCACCTGTCGGCGATGACGGCGCTGTCGGCGTTATAAATTCCCACGCCGGGCCTGTTCTAATTCGAGCGCTTCGAACAGAGCTTTGAAATTGCCGACACCGAACCCGCGACTGCCATGTCGTCGAATAATTTCAAAGAAGACGGTGGGACGATCCTGCATCGGTTGACTGAAAATCTGGAGCAAATAGCCTTCGTCGTCGCGATCGACCAAAATGCCCCGTTTCGCTAGTTCCCGAAAATCTTCGTCGATGTGCCCGACCCGCTTCGGCAGTTCTTCGTAGTAAGTGTCCGGGATACGCAAAAAGTTGATACCTGCGTTTCGCAGAGTATCAACCGTGGCAATGATATCTTTTGTGGCTAGAGCGATGTGCTGGACGCCGGGGCCACCGTAGTGAATCAAATATTCTTCAATCTGGCTGCGGCGTTTTCCTTCAGCGGGTTCATTGATCGGGAACTTGATTCGGCCGGTGCCATCCTGCATCACTTTGCTCATCAGCGCCGAATAGTCGGTGCTGATATCTTTGTCATTGAAATGGGTAAGCTGACTGAACCCGAGCACATCGCGGTAAAAACCGACCCATTCGTTCATTTTTCCTAGTTCTACATTACCGACGATATGGTCGATCGCGGCAATGCCGGTTTCCGGAGCGGAGGGCGAATTTTCGATTGCCCTAAAACCGGGGAAGGTGCCTTGGTATTCGTGCCGCTCAATGAAGCTATGAATGGTATCGCCATAGGTAGCGATGCTGGCGCGCACGAAACGGCCGTTAGCATCCAGAAATTCCTGAGGTTCTCGCACGCTTTGGCCACCGCGGCGAACAGCCTCATCGTAGGCAGCTCTGGCATCGGCAACGCGCAAAGCGATGTCCCGTACGCCGTCTCCATGTTTAGCGACATGCGCGGAAATTTCAGGAGCGGAATGAGGATCCAAGGGCGAGGTCAAAAGAAAACGGACATTGTTGCGCGCAAGAAACCAGGAGGCGCGATCTCTTACACCGGTCTCCAGGCCACCATAGGCTACCGGCACGAGCCCGAGTGTTGTCCGATAAAAATAGGCGGCTTGACGCGCGTTGGAGACATAAAACTCAACGTGGTCAATAGCCTGGAAATCAAGAGGATCGACTTTCATAAGAGGGGTGGCGCAATCTCAGCAAGCCTTGAAGCGCCGTCAAGGGTGCGCAATGACGGAATAGCGTGCCGGATATCGGAATAGAGGATGTGAAGAAATATGGGACGTACAGGACCTATGGGACCTATGTGACCAATAAGATGGGACGGGAACGCCTGGACAAGAAGGCGGACTGTTTGTCTGACTTTGGAAGCTCGATGAATCGAGGAGAAATGCATTTCGGCGAGGCTGATTAGGCTGGACCTGGACCCGACGTGTGCCAGTCAAACTGCGTCTCGTCTAGAGCCTCGAACAAATCTTCTTCTTCCTTCAGGTTCAGCGCGACTAGTGGCGGTCTGCACTCTTTCCACCTGGCGTCTCGTCGTGCCTTGGCAAGGATAGCTTTTAAGCTTGGGATCAAAGGTTTTGAACGAAGCACACTGGAAATATTCTTAACCGCGGTCTGGCGTTGTTCGGATCCGGGTTGTTTCCAGCCCTGGTAAAGCGTTTGCAGTATTCCTGGAATAACGTTTGCCGCTGCGGAAATCGTTCCTGCACCGCCGGCTTGAAGCAGTGGAAGCAAAAAATCTTCGCTTCCGGAGAAGACATCGAATCCTTTCTCCGCAAACTGTAAAAAGCTTTGCATGCTTGCCCAATCGCCCGAGCTGTCTTTGACGCCGGCCAACGTTTCCGGGAATCGATCCAGGAGCTTTTCGACCAGGTCCAAAGGAATCGGAACCATTGAGATGGGTGGGATGTGGTAGAGATACAGCCGGAGCCGCTCGTCGTTAACAGTGTCGATGACCTGACTAAAGTATTGGAATAGTCCATCGACGGAGACCTGCTTGTAATAAAATGGTGGGAGCGTGAGGACACCTGCGCATCCCAGCTGGACTGCTTGGCGCGTTAATTCGATCGTGTCCTTAAGTGAGCAGCAGCCAGTTCCGGGCATTAGCCTTTCCGGATGGACACCAGCAGCAACGAGCCTTTCCAGAAGTGCACTCCTTTCGGAAACCGAACAAGAATTGGCTTCTGAGGTCGTTCCAAATACGACCAAGCTATCGCAGCCGTTCTGCAGAAGCCATTGGCAGTGGGTAACTGAACGCTCGACGTCAAGCTCGGCACGGTTGGTGAACGCGGTTAAAACGGGTGCCAGAACGCCGCCGATTTTGGATGCCGTCATTCCTGATTGTGAGCCAGGGGTCTGGGCGTTGCAAGCAACGCCCCTCCACGATTGAAATTCTGAGCGATAGTAGCCTGGAGGGGCGCTGCTGGCAGTCCGGGTGTTGCAAGCAACGTCCCTCCACGATTGAAATTCTGACGACAGGAGCCTGGAGGGGCGCTGCTAGCAGCGCCCAGAGGTGGTAACGGATAGTTTGCAAACGGCGGCGGCGATCCGGCCAAGGCCGGACTGCCCTCCAGAATCTATCAGTTCCCCAGGCATTGGGTGTCGACAGCAGAGGCTTCCTCCTACAGCGTTTGGGAAATCGCCGTGATTCAGTTGCCGGCGATCTCGGTGATGTCGGCGCTCCCGGCGTTGATATGCCGTGCAGCGCCCAAAAGCATCTGAGCAGTTCGCTGGAGTGTCTTGATTGTTCGTTTTTCCAAAGAAGCTGTGAGACGATTCTCTGGCGCGACGGCGACTAAGGTTAAAGGAGCAAAACGATGCACGCTATCCGTCCAGGGAACAGGAACTGCGATTCCGGCGAGGTCTCTTGTATATTCGCCTCTTTCGACAACATAGCCTTCTTCCCGAATTTTGCTCAGACGACTCAAAAATCTGGAGCGGCTAACCAGAGTTCGTGCAGTGTATCGAGGCAGTTTGGTGGGAAGATATTTTGGCAACGACTCGGGCGGCAACGCCGCTAAAAGCATCAGACCGGTTGCGCCGAAAAGAAGCTCACGACGAGAGCCGGCGCGAGCGGCAACACGTAGCGGACGATTTGGTTCGGCGACCGCCAGATATAGCATTTTTTTTCGATCGATGGTGGCTGCAACGATCGTTTCGTCCAATTCTGCAGCGAGCTTACGAACAGTATCATTCAATGTGGTTCCGAATGACAGCCCTTCCCGGGCGATCATGCCGAGTTCAAATAGGCGCAAGCTTGGACGATAACCGTGCGTTGAACTGGAAAGCAGGCCACACGACTCAGCGATCTTCAAAACGCGGAATACCGACGTCTTATGGAGTCCGGAAAGACGCGTCAGCTCAGCGAGCGAGCGGGCCGGATGCTCGAGCGTGAAATGCTCCAGGATCAGGCTCAGCTTGCTCAGGGTTCCGGTGGAGTCGGTATTGGGTTCGGCGGTCATTCGGGAGTGAGGCAGTGCGCGTTGGGTTCAGGTCGCGCGCAGGGGGTTGCAGCCGCACGAGGTCGCGCTAAAGCGCGACCCTATCGGCGGTGGCCTCCGATCAAATGTTACCGGGTCGCGACTGCATTCCCTTTGGTCGCTTGAGCACTTTTCTGTTGATACCAGGACGTTGTGTACGCCTCGATCGCGCCGGTCATTCCTTCGGCGGTGATCATCAGTGGCTCGACTGTATCGAGAGCGATCGCGTATTCTTTTGTCTCTTTGGTCAGACCTTTTCTATCTCGCTCCCACGCGATCGGATGAGGTCCATGATCGATGCCCATCGGATGCAGGGTAATCATGCCGGGTTCGATGCCGCCTCGGGAAAAGAAAGTGCCCTCATGATAGAAAATGAACTCATCGTAATCGATGTTGCGGTGATAGTAGGGTAACCGCAGCGT
>JBPYFC010000038.1:0-3334 GCA_051984705.1 Chthoniobacterales bacterium
CTTCTCCTTTCGTAAAAGCGATTCGAGGCTCTTTGGTGAAAAGAAAATCGAGAAATTTCCAGGCCGATTTTTTGGCCTTCGAGTTCTTGAAAATCACGATCGTATCCGTCACCGCCATTGACAGATCTCCTTTGTCCGACGGAATCGCGGTGATGCCGTGCTCCAGATTAGGCGCATCCGATTTCAGCTGGTTGATCAGGAACGGCGCGGTAATAACAGTTCCTACTCTGCCCTGCTTAAACAAGTTCTGGACATCCTCACGGGCGTAAGAAGTCACACCAGGTTGCGTCAAGCCCTCGTCGATGAGCTTCTTGTATTGTTCCAGCGCCTTAACGCCGGCGTCAGAATCGAAAATTGCTTTGCAGTCTTTTACGATGTCGCCGCCAAACGACCACAAAGCATAATACCAGTAGGTGTCAGTTTCGATTTCCTTCCCTTGTAATCCGAACCCGTACGAACCAGCATCTTTGATTTTTTTCGCCGCTTGCTCGACATCTGTCCACGTTTTGGGGCCGTTCGGGAACCCAGCTTTTGTAAACAACTCTTTGTTGAAATAAAGAGCGCGTGCAGAAGCGGCGATCGGCAGGCCGTTGGTCTTCCCTCCAATAGTGGCGTAGTCAAAAAGCGATTTGATAAATCGATCTTTGAACGCTGCGTCCATGTATCCATCAAGCGGCTCCACCAGATCCTGCTTTTGAAAATCGGCCAGCCAGCGGGTGCCGATAATCGAAACATCTGCGTTAGCGTTCGCCGCGATATCGGTTGTGAGTTTTTGCAGCAGGTTGTCCCAGTTGACGATTTCAATCTGGATATCGATGTCCGGGTTCTTCTGTTTGAAGTCGCTGGCCATCTTCTTGAAATACGGCTCCGTCTCCTTGCTGTAGAAAGGAATCGTGACACGCACAGTTTCGGCGTTGGCCGCGAACACTGCAGTCATGAGCAACAAACCAACACAACCGGCGACGACAGAAAACTGCTTCGAGGAGAACATTTTCATCATTGAATTAGAGGTTTGAACATCCTGTGGCGAAACGCCGGCTAAAGGCTAGCAAGAAACAATATCGGATGTCTACACGGTGTTCGGTTTCGGGCTTCGGATTTCGAGTTCCGAGTTCCGGAACCTCGCGATTGGGTCTTTTCCGACCGGAACCCCGGAACCAGGAACTTGGTACCCGAAGCCTCCATTCCGTGCTTGAGTCAATTAGCACCGGAGTGTTTGAGTGCTTTACGCTCAAATGCCTTCTGCTCCTTACCGCAGTGTCTACGCGTACCCGTGGGATGTATTGGAAAGCGGGCCAACCAGGTTTGCCGATATCCTCGCTTCACAAAGGCTCACAGAAGTCACAATCGCTGTCAGCTACCATGCCGGGAAATTTCTACGCACCCGAAACGGTTCGAGCCGGGTCTATTTCCCTGAAGACGGAACGGTCTACTTCGAGCCCGATTTGAAGCGCTATGGCCGGATCAAACCGGTTCCGCATCCGGACAAAAAGCTGCGGCAAGTCGCCGCCGGGCTCGTGCAAGCGGACCGATTAGGTGTGCACGCCTGGACAGTCGTGTTTCATAATTCGCGCCTCGGTGTCGCCTACTCGGATGCAACAGTGCGGAACGCTTGGGGCGATCGATATCCCTATAGTTTGTGCCCGGTTAACCCGGAAGTTGCTGAGTTCGGTTTGGCGCTGGTTCAAGATCTATCGACGTCGCTACCGGTCGCAAGCATCGTCCTCGAAACGGTCGGATTTTTGCCGTACGCGCATGGATACCACCATGAGTTCGCCCAAACGAAAATCAGCTCCTGGATGAGCGTTCTGCTCGCACTATGCTTTTGCGATCATTGCCTGAACGAATCGAAAAGTGAAGCCGGCATTAACAGTCGCGCGCTGCGGCAACAGGTGGTGAGCAAGGTCGATGACTATTTGCGATCACCAGTCGACGTTTCTGCGGACGTCGCAGCAACATGGACCGCAGCGGATGTTTTGAGCAACGAGGAACTGTCCCAATATCTCAAATGGCGAAGCCGGAGAGTTTCGAAACTGGTAAAACAAATCCGTGCGGCTGTATCAGGAAAACTGGCCATCATTCCGACGATCCAGCGGCCCACTGCCTCCACATGGATTGAGGGAAGTGACGTTAGGGCGCTGGCAGAAATCGCGGATTATCTCGAAGTCCCTTTCTATGAGCCGACCGCCCAACGGGCGATTGCCGATGCGTGGGACACACTCCATCGTGCCGGCAGCGACCCCACAAAGATTCGCGCCATTCTTCGGCCCGGCCCTCCCGATCTTGGAGATGGCCAGGAGCTCGTAGAAGCTGTTCAGGGTATCGCACAGCTCGGTATCCGAGATTTTGCATTCTACAATTGGGGCCTGCTCCGGAAGCCTGATTTCGAGCGTATCGGACCCGCGCTTTCTAGAGTGTAAGTGTCCTAGAGTGTGAGTGTAGCATGCATCGAGAGCGAACTAGCCGACGCAAAGCTGATATGAAGGGAGACAGGAGACAGGAGATGGGACGTGAACCTCCTGTATTCTGTATTCTGTCTCCTGTATCCTTGACCCCATGTCTCGGCTTGTTTTAGTCACCGGAGCGGCAGGAGGTGTCGGTAGCAGTATCGTCTCAAAGTTTTGCGCGCTTGGTGACACGGTGTTAGCGAACGATGTTTCCAACGAGCGGCTGAAGAACCTGGATCGGGTCGATGGCCAAGTTATTAAGGTCGCAGCGGATATCACTGACGCTGTTGGTTTCCGCAAAGCGGTAACAGACGCTGCGCAAGGATTGGGTCAAGTTGATGTTGTGGTGGCCAACGCGGGCGGCGCGTCGTCCCCGACTCTGCGGAAAACAACCATCGATTCCTGGCGGCGCGACGTGGAGCTCAACCTGAATGGGGCGATGCATACAGTGGAAGCAGTTCGGGAAGGGATGATGACAAAGCGCAAAGGGGTGATCATTGTGATCAGCTCAGTGAACGCTTTGCTGACCCTAGGGCATCCGAGCTACAGTGCAGCAAAAGCGGGGTTAATCAGCTACGTAAAAGCATTGGCTACTGAATGGGGAAAATTCGGTATTCGCGCCAATGCAATACTTCCCGGAACAGTGCGAACGCCCATTTGGCAAGCGAGAGTGGAAAAGAATCCGGCCATTTTCGAACAACTGCGTAAATGGTATCCGCTTGGCCGAGTCGTGGAACCGGAGGATGTAGCTGAAGCGGTGATTTTTCTAGCCTCGGATGCGGCGAAAGCAATCACGGGGATAGCTCTCCCAGTCGATTGTGGGCTAACGGCTGGAAATCTACCATTGGCGTCCGAGCTCACCGTTGAGGATTGGTAGGGGATGGTTC
>JBPYFC010000039.1:0-5600 GCA_051984705.1 Chthoniobacterales bacterium
GACCGGTTCAACTGCGTCGCCTGCTCGATACCTTCGAATCACCGGAACGGGTTCTGACGGCAAAACGCGACGACCTCAAATCGGTCGAAGGCCTGAGCGCGCCTGTTATTGAATCACTGGTCTCCTGGGAATCGGCCGTCGATCTATCCCAGGAGCTTCGCTGGGTCCAAGAGTTCGACGCCGACATCATGACGCTGGATGACCCCGAATACCCGCGTCTCCTGCGGGAAATTCATGACCCGCCGACGGTTCTATATGTTTGGGGTCAGCTTATCGATAGAGATCATCAGGCGATTGGCGTGGTTGGTTCACGGCGTACCTCTCATTATGGAGTCGAGTGCGCCAAAAAGCTTTCCTACCAGATTGCCTACGCTGGTCTGACGGTTGTCAGCGGTCTCGCGCTCGGGATCGATACTGCCGCTCATCAGGGAGCTCTGGCAGCAAAGGGACGGACAGTGGCAGTCCTGGGTGCCGGACTTCGCCACCTTTATCCGGCTGAAAATCGCGCCTTGGCAGAACTGATTGTCTCTTCCGGAGCTGTTGTCACTGAATTCCCAATGGATACAATGCCTGATCGCCAGACGTTCCCAATAAGAAACCGGATTATCAGCGGCTGGGGATTTGGCCTCTTGGTGGTCGAAGCAGGCCTCAACAGTGGTGCGTTGATCAGCGCAACACAGGCCGCTGAACAGGGGCGAAACTTGTACGCGGTACCGGGACCGATCAACCGTCCGACTTCCCAAGGAACGAACCGCCTGATTCAACAGGGCGCCAAACTTGTAACCAATGTCGACGACATTATCGAAGATCTGCAAACTCTCCTGCCAAAGATTCCCGACCTCGTTCCGAGCCAGCCGCCTCAACTCGAAGGCGACTTACTTTTGATATACAACGCAATCGGTGCAGAAGAAACGCCCATTGACGATATCATCCAGCAATCACAACTGGCAGCAGGGCCGGTCACTGCAGCACTGCTGCAGCTGGAAATGCGACGGTTAGTGAAGCAGCTGCCGGGGAAATACTTTGTGAAGCTGCTGTAGGGGAGCGGGGTTTCGGGCTCCGGGTTCCGAGTTCCGAGCTAAGCTTTGGCCGTGCCCCGCCCTGATTCTCGCCCGTCGGAACGCGGAACCCGGAACTCGGAACCGGAACCCGAAACCTCTCCCCTACCAAGGAGAACTTGCAACTTTTGCGCTTCCCCCCTAGGTTGCCAGCCTTTGTGTGGCCGGCATACGTCCGGTTACCGCGCTAGATAAGAGAAATTTGGTGCAGGATGGGAAAAACATTGATAATCGCAGAAAAGCCGAGTGTCGCTCTCGACTACGCCCGTGCTCTGGGAAAATTTGAGAGGCACGGCGACTATTTCGAAAACGATCGATACATCATTTCTTCCGCGATTGGTCACCTTGTCGAGCTCGGGCTGCCGGCCGAGCAGGACAAGAAACGCGGCAAGTGGAGCTTCCAGAACCTGCCGATCATTCCGGACGAGTTTCTCCTGAAGCCGATCAAGAAAACCGAAGTCCGATACAAGCTTCTGAAGCGGCTGATGAAACGCGAGGATGTCGACGCAATCATCAATGCCTGTGATGCTGGACGCGAGGGAGAGCTGATTTTCCGCTACCTGATGAAGCTGGCGGGAGTGAAGAAGCCGCTCAAGCGGCTATGGCTCCAATCGATGACAGCAGAGGCTATCCGCTCAGCGTTCGCCCATCTCCGTTCAGATGAAGAAATGGCTCCTCTGGCGGAGGCAGCCGTCTGTCGGTCTGAAAGCGATTGGCTGGTAGGGATCAATGCGACGCGGGCGATGACGGCCTTCAACTCGAAGGTTGGCGGTTTCCAGCTAACGCCGGTCGGCAGGGTTCAGACGCCGACTCTCGCGATTCTGGTCGAACGCGAAGAAAGAATTCGCTCGTTCCAGCCTCGGACTTATTGGGAGATTTTCGCTGATTTCGATGTCCAGAAAGGTGCCTACCGTGGGCGGTGGCTCGATCAGAACTTTTCCAAGGATGAAGATGAAGACCGCCGGGCAGAGCGGGTCTGGGATCGGGCGAAAGCGGACGAGATTCGACAAAAGGTTCTCGGACAACCAGGTGAGATCTCCGAAGAGAAAAAACCGACCACACAGGCACCTCCCCTCCTATACGATTTGACTTCGCTTCAACGCGAAGCCAACTCCCGTTTCGGTTTCTCGGCGCGCCGCACCCTTCAGATCGCTCAGCTACTCTACGAGCGATATAAATTGATCACCTACCCGCGAACCGATTCGCGGTACCTGCCCGAAGACTATCTCGAAACCGCGAAACAAGTACTCTCCAGCGTACAGGACCCGACACTGCGTCCTCACGCTGAAACTGCGCTTCGGAGCGGATGGGTGCGCCCGAGCAAACGCATTTTCAACAATGCGAAGGTCACAGATCACAACGCGATCATCCCTACCGGTCAAACCCCCAGGCACCTGGATGAGGCGCAACAGAAGATATTCGACTTGGTGGCCAGGCGGTTCGTTGCCGTCTTTTTCCCGGCCGCCCAGTTTGAGGTTACTACCCGGATCACCCGAGTACGCGAGGAGACTTTCAAGACGGAAGGCAGAATCGTCACCGATCCCGGTTGGTTGGCAGTTTACGGCCGGCAAACAAACGGTAACGGCGAGAACGATTCTCTGGTAGACCTTGTTCCCGGCGAAGAAGCTCGCACAGGCGACGCGGAAATTGTCGAGAGCCAGACCAAGCCGCCAGCGCGCTTTTCGGATGCCACGTTACTCTCATCCATGGAGAGTGCCGGCAAGCTGGTGGACGACGAAGAATTGCGGGAAGCAATGTCCCAGAAAGGACTCGGAACGGCCGCTACGCGTGCAGCGATTATCGAAGGATTGATCCTAGACGGGTATGTAACGCGAGCCGGCAAGGAATTGATTGCCACTTCAAAGGGCATCTCATTGATCACGCTGCTACGCGGAATTCGCATCGATTTGCTTTCTTCCCCGGAGCTCACCGGCGAATGGGAATACAAGCTCAAACAAATGGAGCACGGCGGGCTCCATCGCGACGCGTTCATGAGTCAGATTCGCGACCTTACCCGCAAGATCGTAAACAAGGCGAAAAATTTCGAGAGCGATGTCGTCGAAGGCAACTACGCGACGCTCTATGTTACATGCCCGAATTGCGGCGCCTTGAAACTGAAAGAGGATTACCGCACCTATTCTTGCGAAACCTGCGGATTCAGGGTTTTCAAAAATATCGCAGGCCGCCAACTTAGTCCGGAAGAAGCGACTGCGCTATTTTCAGAGAGGAGAGTTGGACCGCTGGACGGCTTCCGCAGTAATAAAACCGGCAGACCTTTCTCAGCAACATTGGTTCTGAATAAGGAGAACAAACCGGTGTTTGAATTTGAGAACAACGGAAACGGCAAAGAAATCGCGATCGACCTACATCAACATTCCGCTTTGGGAACATGCCAAGTCTGCGGCAGCGGTCAGGTCTACGATATTGGCACACTCTATGTGTGTGAGAACGTTCCAAAAGAAAAATGCACGTTTAAGATGAGCAAGACCATTCTCCAGCGCGAACTTCCGCCGGACCAGATGCGCAAAATGCTGGCCGAAGGAAAAAGTGACGTGCTCAAACGGTTCATCTCGAAAAAGGGCCGCCCGTTCGACGCAGCGCTCAGACTGGACAACGGAAAGATCCATTGGGAATTCGCTAAGCGCGAGCCGAGAACGAAGAAGAACGTATCGGCGTGACGGCGTATCGACGCGTCCTCGCGCGACCGCTTTCACGCCGACACGCCCACACGCCGTCACGTCGATACAATTCTTAGTGCCCCAGCACAGTGTGCGGCTGATAGAGCTCTTCCAGAAACTTCAGTTCCTCGTTATCGAGCTTCACATCGAGCGCTTTAACCGCATCTCCGAGATGGTGTGGCTTGGTGGCGCCAACGATAGGCGCCGTGATTCCTGGCTGGTGCAGAACCCACGCCAGCGCAATTTGAGCGCTAGATAGGCCCCTTTTCTTCGCAAGTGCCGTTACGTGATCGACTATTTGAAAGTCTGTTTCCTGATAATAAAGACTGTGCGCAAACTGGTCGCTCTTTGATCGGGCTGTCCCCTCTTTGTCTTCCCGCCGGCGTGTCCCCGCCAAAAAGCCGCGTGCCAGTGGGCTCCAGGGGATCAGTGCGATCCCTTCAGCCCGGCAAAGTGGATTCATTTCGCGTTCTTCCTCGCGATAAACCAGGTTGTAATGGTTCTGCATCGTCACGAAACGCGCATAGCCATGGCGATCCGCCATATACAGAAACTTGGCGAATTGCCATGCATACATACTAGAGGCGCCAATAAAGAGGGCTTTCCCCTGATTCACGACATCCGTCAACGCCTCCAATGTCTCCTCCATCGGCGTCGTAGAATCGTATCGATGGATCTGATACAGATCGACATAATCAAGGCCTAGCCGTGTCAAGCTACCATCAATCGCATGGCGAACATGCTTTTTTGATGTGCCACGCTCGTTCGGGCTCTTGCCCATCGGGTAGTGCACCTTGGTCGCAACGACGAACTCTTCTCGCCGGAGTCCAATTTTTTTCAAAGCTCTTCCAGTTACTTCTTCGCTTACTCCCTCTGAGTACATATCCGCTGTGTCAAAGAAGTTGATTCCTGCGTCGACCGCTTCCTTGAAGAAAGGCAGCGAATCGGCCTCATCTAAAATCCATGGCCTCGATTTCGACGAGCCATAGCTCATGCAACCGAGGCAGATACGCGAGACTTTTAATCCGGTCGCTCCAAGTGGGACGTAGTTCATAGGCGTTTTTCTGGTTCCTGGCTGTCGGGCGGCTGATGAGCCGCAATGCCCGCTATAACTAGGGCTACTCCGATAATCTCTCGCTCGGATGGAACCTGTCGCAGAATAATAATTCCGATGACGGTTGCTGTCGCAGGTAAAAGCGAAAGGAATAATGCAAAAGACGCCCTCGGTAAACGAGCCATAGCGAGTTGGTCAAAAACGTAGGGCAAGACCGAAGAACAAACTCCCACCCCTATCCCGGCAAATAACAGCGCCGGATCATGGAGAACTTTTGTTACCTCATATCCGCCGAACGGAGCCACGATCAGGGAAGCGATGGACATTGCCGCTGCCAGCAGACTGATTCCAGGCGCCCGCCGGTTTCGCGAAAGCCTGTGGCCCAGGACAATATAGAATGAAAAGAATAAACAATTGGTGAATGCAAACACATAGGGACCGAGCTGGCCAGGAAAACGCGCCTTGGTCAGTAAAGCGACACCGCTGATCGCCAAAACAAGTGCTGCAACATTGCGCAGGCTGTGTACACCAATCGCCGCAAGCGTGATTGGACCAAGAAACTCAATCGCACCGACGGTGGCTAACGGCAGCGCAGCAATTGCATAGTAAAAGACGGTATTCATCGCCGCTAAGACCGCGGCGAAGGCGACGAGCAACCGTACCGATTCTCGATCGAGTTTGCTCAAAAGCGCCAACGGCCTCTTCCAGATCGCGAACACTGCGGCAGCAGAACCGATCCGCAGAAGAACAACACCAGGAACGCTCAATCGCGCAAAAAGAAGGACTGCAAATGCAGGGCCAAGATAATGG
>JBPYFC010000040.1:0-3332 GCA_051984705.1 Chthoniobacterales bacterium
CGGCAGGGCCAGCCTTCGCCAACGTGTCCTCCGCGCCGAGGTCTTGCTGAGTCGCTCGGGATCGGCAAAAATGCCTATTAACAAACGAGCGGCTCCCAAATGCAAGACGGCACGTTAGCCAACAAAATCACGATTGCACGCATCTGCTTGATTCCTCTATTCGCTTTTGCGTTTCGAGAATATGCCGAGAGCGAGCGCAACGGCGATCCAAAGGAATTCTTCCGCTGGCTGACAACCGCAGGATTCATCCTCGCTGCGTTGACCGACGGCTTGGACGGGTTTGTCGCCAGGCATTTCAACCAGATAAGCCGCCTCGGATCGATTCTCGACCCTATTGCAGACAAAGGTCTGATGTTTACCGCCATGCTCATGTTTGCTCTATTTCGGTGGCCAAACAGCTTTCCACTCTGGTTCCCAATTGTGGTAATCAGCAGAGACCTGGTACTCGGTGCCGGATTTCTTATCTTGAGCCGGCTGATCCATCGAGTCGAAGTGCGTCCGACCGCGATCGGCAAGCTGGCAACCTTGTTCCAGATTGTTGCCGTTCTTTGGGTTCTGCTAGGAATCCGTGTCGGTTCCCCAATGTACGCAGTTATCCCGGCGACCATTCTGACCGTCGTTGCCGGAGTGCAATACTTTTTTGATGGATTCCACCAATGGATTGCCAGGCGCGCCTGAGCTTCGACACTCCCCTATGCCAACCGTAGCTATCGTTGGACGCCCAAATGTCGGCAAATCTGCCCTCTTTAATCGCCTGGTCCAACGTCGAATCGCGATCGTTCACGATCAACCGGGCGTCACCAGAGATCGGCTCATCGCTGATTGCCGGCTCGGTAACAAACCATTCACGGTTGTTGATACTGGAGGAATTGCCGGCGCGACCAAAGACGCGCTTGATGATCAGGTTCACTCAGAGGCCAGACTCGCTATCGATATGGCCGATGTCATCCTTTTCGTCGGCGACGCCAAGGACGGTATTACTCCCTCGGATCGATCCATTGCGCGGGACCTGCGGTCGGCGCGCAAACCGGTGATCCTGGTCGCAAACAAGGTCGACGATCCGAAACACGATCCAAACAGCGCTGAGTTCAGCGAGCTCGGTTTCGAGCCGGTATTTGCCATTAGCGCAGCGCATGGCCGTGGAATCCGCGAGTTAGTTGAAGAGATCAACTATCATCTACCTGCGTCGGACGAACCCCATCCTGAATCCAAGACACCAACAAAGCTGGTTGTCGTCGGGAGGCCGAACGTGGGAAAGTCATCATTGATCAACGCGATTCTCAATGACCGGCGGACACTGGTCAGCAGTACGTCCGGAACCACACGCGATTCCGTCGATATCTCATATGAGCGAGTCGGCAAATCGTTCATGCTGATCGACACAGCAGGCATACGGCCGCGTGGTAGACACGATTCCTCGGTCGAAGTCTTTAGCGTCATGCGATCCGAAAAAAGCATACGACGATCGGACGTCTGTGCGTTGGTGATCGACGCCACAGCCGGCGTCACCGCCCAAGATAAGAAAATCGCCGGCCTCATTCAGAGAGCCGAAAAGGCGTGCATCATTGTCATGAACAAACTCGATCTGGTAAGGCCAAAAACACAGATTCGACCTTTTATGGACGCTTTGATCCGCCGGATCCGCGATGAACTATTTTTCCTCAGCTATGCGCCGATCGACGTTCTGTCGGCGCACACCGGCGAAAACCTGGAGCGCCTTTTCAAAAGCGTCGAGAAAATCGAACAGCACTCCAGAAAAACCATTTCCACCGGCCAACTGAACCGCCTCTTGGAAAGTGCCCTCACCGCTCACCCTCCTCCTTTGCGTGGTACGCGCCGTTTAAAAATACTGTATGCTACCCAACTAGGAGATCGAGGCGGCATACAAGCCCCAACCTTCCTACTCTTTGTTAACAACAAAGACCTCCTCGACGAAAGCTATCGCCGATATCTCGAAAGCAGAATCCGCGAACAAGCCGGTTACTACGGCCTGCCAGTGATTTTCAAGTTGCGAGAGCGCCGCCGATCCAAGAAATAGAGACCTTTCGCCCCTCCCCTTTCTTCATTGATCCTATCTTCGTCCTCGATTTCGTGCAGCTACCATCTCGACGGCAGCCAATCGAGATCGAGGACGAGAACGAGGACGAACACCCACCCTCCTCCCTACAACCTCTCCACTAGCCAATCCCTGCAATGCTCGATCCTCTTATACCGCAACATCTCGGCCGGCATCGTTCGCAAATTCTGCTTCAACAGGCCGCGGCTGCGTTCATCCAACTGCTCGAGCCGCAAATGAAAGATCCGGATCCCGAAAACCGCTAGATCAGTGGTCAACGAGGTCAACGCCTGCCATTCGATACGAAGAAACACCTCATCCTTAACCAGTCCGCCGACCTGTCCACCGCAGTCTTGGCGAAGGTGGATCTTCGGAATCTGACAGCTGGGATGTTGATCCAATTGGTCACTAGCGGTCAATCCCCAATTCGTTCTCTGGTAACATCGCCCGTCTGCCAGCCCGGCTATAAACGGAGCGATCTTCGCGCCCAAGGCGGGATTCAGCCCCGGCACAATCCCATGTGCCGAGACAAGTGGTTTTCCCATCTTCTCTTCCGGATGCCAATGAGTTGGAAAGCAGACGCACCCTCCGACTAAGTTCTGCGGGCTCTGCTTTTGAACCAGCACGAAATCCGGTTCCCAAATACCGCCCAGCTGAGCGAAGCCACTGATCTGCGAAGTCGCGATCCATGTCCCTGCAAAACGGATCACCTCTTTCGACACATCGTTTTCAAAAACGCATCGTATTTGCTGTTCTGCGATTACCCGACGCCTCTCCGAAAGCAGGCTCGCGTCATATCGATTGCGGAAAAATTTCCCAGCATCGATCGAGGTGAGTCCCATCATGGGCCTGTAACCCGGCTGCGCAAAGAGCCACTCAACAATTAACTCGTCAGGAAGAACGAACCCGTGGGAATCTTTCAAGGAGATCACAACGATTGGGTCGCAAAGCGTGTCACACTAACTCGTCGGTTGTGGAGGGCGCACAGCAGGTTCATTCCGCAAGGAAAGCAAGCTGACCAGCCAATCATTCGATTGATCCGGGACTAGAGTAATATCGGCGCTTCCTTTTAAGAGCCGCTCCACTTCCAAAGTTTCGTAAACAGCGTTCAAGACATCCTTGTCCTGACCTATCTCTCGCAACGCCTCGCCTATCATTTGCGGTCGAACCGACCGGGCCTTAGCAAACTCCGTAGCCGCCTGTCGTTCGGCCGAACTCTGAATAATGTCGACCTGATTCTTCCCTGCCTGCCGAATTGCAGCGGTCACTTGGCGGA
>JBPYFC010000041.1:0-4376 GCA_051984705.1 Chthoniobacterales bacterium
CGAAAGCAACGCACCTCGATAAATCAGGAGACGTCGAGATCCAGTACTCCAAACTCGAAGACGTTGACCTGGAACCCTGAGTGGAACGCCGACAATGCCAACACCGCCGGGATCACCGGAATCGAGCGGAATCGAGCGGAATCGAGCGGAATCGAGCGGGATCCTCCTTCGCCAAGGCTACGGAGGACAGGTCGAGCGGGAACTGAAAACTGAAAACCTACTAGCACTAGCACTCACACTCACACTCCTATGATCGAGCGGGATCGAGCGCGAGCCGAGGAGAAGGAAGCTCGAATTTCGGATCTCGAATCTCCAATGTCAGATCTCGAGGATATTCTAGATTCGAGCTTCGAGCTTCCAGATTCCCTCGTCGCCTTATCCCTGCGATCTCGCTCGTTCCCGGCGTTCAACATTTCGCCTCCTATCTCCTCAGAGAATTACACTTTTGTAATGTTGGGGTAAGCTTAGTGCGAGGGTAAGTTGGTTAGCGTTCCGATAGAAACACTGAACGTTTTTGCTCTAATGAAAATGCATCGATCAAAAATCATAACGATTGAAGCGGCGCTGGTTGCTGGGGCCTTGCTGATGGTGGGATCCTCCGTGGCAATATCCGCCAACTCGGAATCCCAGCGGACGTCGCTCAATCTCAAGCTAGATAACGCACCGGTAAACCGGGACGAAAAACAACCGATGAGCTACGCGCCCATTGTCCAAAAAGTGGCGCCGAGCGTAGTTAAGGTTTTCGTCACAACCAAACCGGATAAACAGCTTTCACGGGGGTCGGATCTGGATTTCTTCCGACGATTCTTTGGTGAGGAGGGCGGAACCCCTAACACGCCGTTTGGCGGAGGGCAAGCGCAGCATGCGCTCGGTTCTGGGGTGATTCTTTCGACCGACGGTTATATCCTGTCGAACAACCACGTAGTAAACAACGCAGGCCAAATCCGTGTGGGGTTGAACGATGGCCGGCAATTCCCGGCTAAGGTTGTCGGGACGGACGAAAAAACCGACGTCGCGTTGTTGAAAATTAATGCCAACGATCTGCCGGCAGTAACTTTGGCCGACAGCGATAAGGTTGAGGTCGGCGATGTCGTGCTGGCCATCGGTAATCCGTTTGGGATCGGTCAGACTGTGACCAAAGGGATTGTGAGCGCGAAGAATCGTGAGGCGTTTGGTCAGATGGATGAAGATTTCATCCAGACCGATGCTGCGATTAATCCGGGCAACTCCGGCGGCGCGCTGGTGGATACTCAAGGGCGATTAGTCGGTATCAACACTGCGATCTATTCTCGTACGGGAGGGAATATGGGTATCGGTTTTGCCGTTCCATCAAATCTGGCCCGTTGGGTCGTGGATAGTCTGGTGACGAAAGGCCGCGTTGACCGCGGATATTTAGGAGTAAGCATTCAGGATGTCACACCTGAACTGGCTCAAGCCTTCAAGCTGAAGAATTCAACCGGAGCGCTGGTTGGCGATGTCACACCATCTAGTCCTGCGGACAAAGCCGGGTTCAAGAGTGGAGATGTGATCGAGAAGTTCGATGGCAAGCCGGTCGAGAACTCGAGCCAATTGAAGTTGCACGTTGCCGAAACGGCTCCTGGTTCTTCGGTTCCGGTGGAGATCAGCCGCGATGGACAAACGCAGACGCTGAACGTCTCTCTTGGAAACTTCCCGAAGGAGCGCGTTGCGAAAAATAACAGCAATAGCGATCAGTCTTCCAATAATCAGGAAGCGCTTGCGGGGGTTGGTGTGCAAGACCTGGATGGGAAGATTCGCCAGCAACTGGACATCCCGCGTGAGATCCAGGGAGCAGTGGTGACCGATCTGGATCAGAGTTCGGCAGCCTATGAAGCAGGGCTCAGGGAAGGTGATGTGATCACGGAGATCAATCGCGAGCCTGTGAAGAACGCTGAAGAAGCGGTTGCCAAGACCAAGCATGTCCAGGGAAACGAGACGTTGCTGAAGGTCTGGAGCAAGGGACAAAACGGTGGCCCGGGCGGGGTCCACTATCTGACGGTCGAGGAAGGATCGCGGTAAGGCGCGATCGTTTGGGGATCGTGTGATTTCGCGGGGCCGAGCTTGAGCTCGGCCTCGTGACTTTGGCGACCCAACCGGACTACGGAACCCGTAATCCGTAATCCGTAAGCCGATTACGACGGGGATGAGGACGAGGGCGAGGAAGAGGAAGAGGAAGAAGAAGAACCCGAAACCCGGCCTGTCCGACGAAGCCTCCTCCTTCGCTAAAGCTACGGAGGACAGGTTGGCGAAGTCGGAAACCCGAAACCCTCCCGGAGGTGGTGAGTTATGGATTTAGGTCTTACGAAAACACCAGCCCTACCGGAAACGGACGAGATCTGTTATCGTGGGGTGATGCGCGTGCTGGTAGTTGAAGATGACGAGAAGATTGCTTCTTTTGTCGTAAATGGTTTGAAGCAGAACGGGTTTGCGGTCGATCGCGCATCGGACGGTGAGCAAGGGCTTGATCTGGCATTATCAGTAACCTACGACGCAGCAGTATTAGATCTGCTGTTGCCCAAGCTGGATGGACTCTCCCTGCTTCGGCAGCTCCGCCAGAAGAAAGTGTCGGTGCCGGTACTGATTCTAAGCGCACGGGCCAGCGTGGATGATCGAGTACTGGGGTTGCAGTTGGGTGGCGACGATTATCTGACCAAACCATTTGCATTCTCGGAACTGTTGGCCCGTTTGCAGGCGCTGATCCGACGGGCGACCCAGACCGCCGAGCCGTCGCACCTTTCGGTTGGCGATCTGACAATGGATCTTTTCAGCCGGGAAGTGACACGCGGCAATCAGAAGATCGATCTGCAACTTCGGGAGTTCGCCTTACTTGAGCTGCTCCTGCGTCATGCTGGTAGGCCGGTCACCAAAACGATGATCATGGAACATGTCTGGGATTTCAGTTTCGATCCCCAGACGAACGTGGTGGACGTTTTGATGCACCGGTTGCGAGCTAAGATCGATAAAGGGTTTCCCGACAAACTGATCCACACAATTCGTGGCGTGGGTTACCTTGTGAAAAAATCATGACCGTTGGCGGTCTTTGGCGCAGCTTTGCGATTCGGCTCAGTCTCTGGTTCGCCGCGGTCTTCACTGTAAGCGCCGTTATTCTTTTTGCGCTTCTCTATTTTTTGCTCGGCTCGTTCCTGGAACAGAGCGAACAGGAGATTATCCAGGCTCGTTTGAAGGAATGCGCGGCGGTATACGAAAGTCGCGGGCTGCCGGCATTGAGCGATCTGGTGCATCGTACCGATTTTTCTCAGCATGAAGGGCCGTTCTTTGTCCGCGTGCTCGGCGATGGCGGGGGGGGCGCCCTGATATTGGCGTTACCCGCGGGTTGGGGAACGGTCGACAACACCCTGGATAGGAAGGTCAACCAGCGCGCGCCCTGGTTGCGGATTCCGAAAGATGATCGAACCGATTTTATGATTGCCTCGATGCAATTGAGCGATGGTTCTATCCTGCAGGTCGGACGCAGTACCAATCGGCGCGAAATATTGCTCGGACCGTTTCTGACATCGTTTCTCTTTGTGATTGTACCCACGTTTCTGCTTGGACTGGTCGGTGGCGCAATTTTTGCGCATCGCGCGACGACGCCAGTGCGGCAGGTTTTGACCACTGCACGCTCAATTATCAACACCGGCAATCTGGCTGAGCGCGTGCCCGAGACGCAGGCGCAGAGCGAGTTGGCCGAATTGGCGAGGCAGTTTAATCGAGTGCTGGAAAAGAATCAGTCACTGATCCGCGGAATGCGCGATGCGCTCGATAATGTGGCGCATGATTTGCGGACTCCACTGGCTCGCCTCAGAGGCGCAGCGGAACAGGCATTGCAACATGGCGAAAATCCCCGGGAAGCGTTAGCGGATTGTGTCGAAGAATCGGACCGCGTTCTGACGATGTTGAATACGCTAATGGATGTCACTGAAGCAGAACATGGGATGATGCGTCTCCGTCGAGTTAAGACTTCTGTATCGAAGCTCCTGGAAGAAGTGTTGGAGATCTATCGTTTGATTGCCGACGAGAAGCGCATAGAAATCACAACCGACTTTCAGGGCCCTTGTGAGGCGAATATCGATCCGAACCGGGTCCGGCAGGCGTTAGCGAACCTGGTCGATAACGCGGTTAAATACACGCCGGAAGGCGGAAAGATTGCGGTTGGGTGCATTTCTGAAGGAGACAGGCCTGTCCGCCGTAGCTTCAGCGAAGGTGGAAGACAGGAGACAGGCCTGTTCGCCGGAGCTTCAGCGAAGGTGGAAGACGGCAGACAGACTCCTATGATCGCCGGCATCGAGCGGGATCGAGTGGCATCGAGCGGGAGCGGAAGACGGAAGACGGAAGACGGAAGACCGAAGACTGTTGTC
>JBPYFC010000042.1:0-3102 GCA_051984705.1 Chthoniobacterales bacterium
CGGTACTACTGGAAATCTGAGTGCCTGCCCGGGTTGAGTTCTGAGCTGTTCGCGAAGGTCGTCGAGAGCGCCGAGCGTATTGTCTCGCCTCACTCAGGGATCATCCTTTTTCCGATCGGCGGCGCGCTCAAGCGGCTCCCCGAAGACCATTCTGCTGTAGGAAACAGGGATGCCGTTGTGGTCCTGAACATCGCCGCATCGTGGGACAAACCTGAGGAGGATGATACCAACATCGAATGGGCGCGTGCAAGCTGGCGGGAGCTGCGGCGATTCTCGACCGGGGGCACCTATGTCAATTTTTTGACAGAAGAGGAAGGGGCCGAGCGCATTCACGCGGCTTACAGGATGAACTATAAGCGGCTCGTTGAAATAAAGAAAAAATGGGATCCGGGAAACCTTTTTCGGATGAATAAGAATATTCCTCCGAGAATGGAGGGGGATGCTCCATCGTAACGGCCATCACCGGCTAAAACGTTCGACCGTCGACCGAAAACGGCGGACGGACAGCTGCAGTCGCGTCCGCAACTGCGCTAGCTAAGAATCTCGATTGCCTTTTTTAGATCGTTAGGCCGTAGAACAAGTAACCCTTTCGTCGAGGTCTTTGCTGTTGCCAGATAGGCGTATTCGATATTCACATTTTTCTCAGCAAGTTTCTTAGCGAGCTCTGATAACGTCCCTGGCTTGTTATCTTGCTCCAGCAGAAGCACTTCGTTTTCCACGACCAATGTTCCGTGTTGCTCGAAGATTGATAATGCCCGCTTCGGATCGCTTACGATCATGCGTACCACCGCATGATCGATTGTATCGGAGACTGTTAATGCGAATATGTTGATTTTTTCCGACGCGAGTGCATCGCATACAGCTGCCAAAGTCCCCGGCTTATTTGCCAGGAACACCGCCAATTGGGTCACAGTTTCCATAGATTGTTCTCAGGGGGCTGGTGCATTCTCGACTGGCGAAGCAACGGCTGGCTTCGAGACCGGCGCGACCGCAATCGGGCTGATCCTCCAGAATCTTTGCTGAAACTGACCCCAATCGGCTAGTATTTCTTTTGCGCGATCGCTCTCCGTTCGCTCGAGGTGTTTGTAGACCAGCTCTTTTACTCTCAGAATATCGGCGTCTGATCCGAGCCGTTCGCTGATAACAAGCTCTGGATTCAGGTTGATCGAAAAGGTGCCGTCCAAATCAAGGACATAAGCGATGCCGCCTGTCATCCCGGCTCCGAAGTTCTTTCCGGTTTTGCCGAGCACAACGACTGTACCGCCGGTCATGTACTCACAGCCATGGTCACCAATTCCCTCGATTACGGCGGTTGCTCCGGAATTACGGACCGCGAACCGCTCCCCAGCGCGTCCGGCTGCAAAGAAAGATCCCCCGGTGGCGCCATAAAGGCATGTGTTGCCAACGATCGAATTCTCGTGTGCCACGAATTTACGGTTCGCGGAAGGCCGCACCACAATTTCGCCGCCGCCCATGCCTTTGCCGACGTAGTCGTTCGCTTCACCGACAAGCGAAATATTCACGCCTGGGCTGAGAAAGGCTCCGAGGCTCTGGCCGGCGCTGCCGCGTAAGCTGAGTTCGATCGTGCCATCAGGTAAACCTTTCTCGCCCCAGAGATAGCCGATCTCGCCAGATAATTTTGTACCAACTGCGCGATTGGTGCTTTTCACGCGGTACGCAAGCGTCAACGGAATCCGATCGTTCACAGCATCCCGCGCGTCCTGAAGGATTGTGTCATCCAAACGCGAGCCTTGGGGTGGATCGTTGCGCTCCCAAGTGTTGTGACGCGGTTGAGACTCGTCATCTTTGGCAACATTTACCAACAGCCTGCTAAGATTGACGGTATTTGCCTTGGGGTGGCCCTCCACCTCCCGCTGGCGCAAATATTCTACGCGTCCCACAAGGTCGCTAAAGCTGGCAATACCCATGCCGGCCATCAGTTCACGAACCTCTTGCGCAACGCTGTTGAAATAGTTCACAACGTTTTCCGGCTTCCCTTTGAACTTCCCACGTAAGCGTTCATCCTGGGTAGCAATTCCAACTGGGCATGTGTTCAGATGGCATTGCCGAACGTAGACGCATCCAGAAGCGATCAGTGCGGTTGTGCCGAAATTGAATTCCTCCGCGCCCAACAAGGCGGCAAAAACGATGTCTTCACCAGTCCGCATGCCCCCGTCCGTACGCAGCGTCACACGATTGCGTAATCCGTTCAGCAAAAGAACTTGATGCGCCTCGGCGACGCCCAGTTCCCAAGCGCTGCCCGCGTTCTTGATTGAGCTTAAGGGTGAAGCTCCGGTTCCACCCTCGTGGCCGCTGATCAAAACAATATCGGCATGGGCCTTAGCAACCCCAGCCGCAACAGTTCCGATTCCGGCCTCCGCCACGAGCTTAACGCAGACTTTGGCCCGCGGATTCACCTGCTTCAAATCATAGATCAATTGGGCTAAATCCTCGATCGAGTAAATATCGTGATGAGGCGGCGGGGAAATCAGCGTAACCCCTGGCGTGCTTTTTCTTAAGCGCGCTATGAGCTCTGTTACCTTATGGCCAGGTAGCTGGCCGCCTTCCCCAGGTTTGGCTCCCTGAGCCATCTTGATTTCTATCTCCTTGGAAGCCGCGAGGTATGCTGCTGTGACTCCAAATCTGCCTTGCGCGATTTGTTTGATCGCACTGTTTGGCCAGTCGCCGTTTTTGCGGCGATGAAACCGCTCGGGGTCTTCGCCGCCCTCGCCGGAATTCGATTTGCCGCCGATGCGATTCATGGCTATCGCGAGATTCTCGTGAGCTTCGGGGCTTAGTGCTCCTAACGACATGCCGGCAGTAGTAAAACGCTTCCGGATCTCTTCGACCGGTTCCACTTCTTCGATCGGAATTGGCGCTTTTCCCGTCGGTGTGCGCTCTAAAAGATCCCTCAACGTATTCGGTCGGACCGCGCGTACAGCCTCGACGTAAGTCTTATAGTCCTCCGGTTTGTTAGACTTTATGAAGGTATGGAAGTTCTTGATGACAGGCGGCGTGATCGCATGTTGTTCGCCTTGTCTTCGAAATCGGTAGTAACCAGGATCTCCCAGTTCAATCGTTCTATTCTCTTCTGGCGTTGGA
>JBPYFC010000043.1:0-7995 GCA_051984705.1 Chthoniobacterales bacterium
TCTGCAGTCTGCGCCCGGATGAAGATCATTTGACCAAGAGCCTCATAGTTACTTTTGATCGACATGGTCGAATCAAAGGACACCGGTTCGCTGCGACGGTGATTCGAAGTGCTGCTCGCCTTACCTATCCTCAGGCTCTTGAGATCCTAAATAGAAAACCGGATAGCGTTGTCGAAAAAGAGATACATCAGGCATGGCGTCTCGCGTCGATCCTGCGCAAACGCCGATTCAGCCGAGGCGCGCTGGATCTCGACATGCCTGAGGTCCGGGTCCGGATTGATTCGGAAGGAAGGGCAATCGGTCTTGTTCGCGATGAGAACGATATTTCGCACCAGTTGATTGAAGAATTCATGCTGTTGGCCAACGAGCTGGTAGCAAGGGCAACGAAAGAACAGTCGATTCCATCGGTCTATCGCGTCCATGAGAAGCCGGACCCAGTGAAGCTGCAGGAGTTTCGAGAGGAGGTCTTGTCATATGGAATCCAGGTCGGCGATCTATCTCATCGACAAGAGGTCAAGCGGTTTCTCGAGCGGTTGTCAGGTAGACCGGAAGAAGTACCACTGAAGATCGGATTGTTACGCAGCCTGCAGAAAGCGGTTTACCGTTCCGACCCGATTGGTCACTATGGACTGGCCAAATCTGACTACACTCATTTTACGAGCCCGATCCGCCGTTATTCAGATCTCATCGTGCATCGTGCGTTCATGAGATTGTTACCACAGCGGAACGGAAAGCTTCCACGTTCGATCGATCTGGACACGATTTGCGAGCATATTTCACTGACGGAACGAATTGCAGCGGATGCCGAGCGGGAAGCGGTTCGCTTGAAGAAAATGGAGTATTTCCTGGGCATGGTGAACAAACCTCAACGCTTCGAGGGAACCGTGATCGAGGTCAGGAATTATGGGCTTCTGGTTGAGCTCAAGGAAGCGCTCACTGTCGGATTGATCCACATTTCGTCTCTAGATCGAGATTTTTTTGTATTTGATCCCGTGCGCCGGCGTGTCGTTGGCCGCCGAACGAGGCAAAGCTTTGGCGTTGGCGACCGGCTGTTTGTGCGAGTAACGGGGGTAGACGTATTCAAGAAGCAGATTGATCTTGGGGTTGTGGCGAGGGGCTAGGTTACCGATGATGGGGCCATTTCGTGCCGTCGATAGCAACTGACTTGCCAACAATTCTATAGTTTCCGCAATCCGTGAGGCTGCGGATGAGATCACAAAACTGTTTTTTGATAGAAAAATCGTATTCCGATTGAATAAATTAAGAGTTTACGGCATCCGAGTTTTGTGTCATCTAGCAAGATCTCTTTCTCTGCGGGTGACTTGTCTTCAGCAAAAAGGTTTAATGGTATCCCTCCAAGCAAAATGGATAATGTAATTGTCACGAGAGAACTTCAGGTTGAGCGCAAGCATTTCTATATTGAATTTCGAGAAAACGAGCGCGGGCGTTTCATGCGTATTACCGAGGAAGCGCACGGACGAAGAAACACAATCATCATTCCCAGCACTGGTCTCGACGAATTCATGAGTACGGCGGGCGAAGTCATGCATTCGGCCGACCATGTTCCGGCGGCTTCATAGCGCACGCCGTTGACGCGAGGTTAACCGTCTACAGTCTACCGTCTTCCGTCGACCGTTGGATAGGCCGAAGCGAATCTTTCACGGACGAAGGAAAACGATAGACAGAACCCTCCAGGCGCGAGCCTGGGCTTTGGCGCGCGATTAACCGCCTTCAACTCATCGTCTTTCCACCGCAGGGCCAGCTTGGTGAATGCTTAACGGAAAACGGTCGACGGTCGACGGATAACCGTTTACAGCAGCCCCGAATACTTTTGGGGCTGCTTTTGTTGACACTCATGTGCCGTTCGTTAGTTTGACCGTTCTGGCGCACGGCAGCTGGGAATTTCTATTGCTTCCACCGGGTCGCTTAACGCATCAATTTTATGGCAAGGACACTCAAGAAAAAGGCCGGCAAAAGATCGGCAAAAACGGCTTCGAAGCCGGCAGCTCGTAAGAAAACGAAATACGTCTACTATTTTGGCGACGGCAAGGCCGATGGCGACGGGAAGATGAAGCCGTTGCTTGGCGGAAAAGGCGCCAATCTAGCTGAGATGACACGCATTGGATTGCCGGTACCTCCCGGCTTCACGATCACGACCGACCTATGCACTTATTTCTACGAGCATAAGCGGTCGTATCCACCGGCGCTGAACGCTGAGGTTGAGGCTGTCCTAGCTAAAGTTGAAAAGTCGGCCGGCAAGAAGCTCGGAGATCGAGCCAATCCTCTCCTGCTGTCGGTGCGGTCGGGTGCGCGAGATTCAATGCCCGGGATGATGGATACGATTCTGAACCTCGGCATGAACGATGAGGTTGTTGAAATCGTCGCCGAAAAGAGCGGGAATCCGCGCTTCGCCTGGGACTCTTATCGACGCTTTTTGCAGATGTATGGTGACGTCGTCATGGGCGTTCAAAAGCGGGAAGACGAACACCATGAGCCGTTCGAAGAGGTGATCGAGTCAGTTAAGAAAGAGGCCGGTGCTGAAAAAGATACCGATCTAACTGTCGAACATCTCGAGACCTTGGTCGCCCGATTTAAACAGCTGATCAAGGAGCGCACCGGCAAAAACTTTCCTCAGGATCCACGCCAGCAACTCTGGGGATCGATCGGAGCAGTGTTCGGTTCCTGGAACAATGACCGCGCCATAGTTTATCGGCGCAAGTATGGAATTCCCCACGAGTGGGGCACTGCTGTTAACGTGCAAACAATGGTGTTCGGCAACCGGGGCGACACCAGCGCCACAGGAGTTGCTTTCACCCGTGATCCGGCTACCGGCGAAAAAGTCTTTTACGGTGAGTATTTGATCAATGCGCAGGGTGAAGACGTTGTTGCCGGAGTGCGTACACCGCATCCGGTAGCGATGTTGGGTAAAGAAATGCCGGCCGCACACAAAGGGCTGCTAAAGGTCCGAGACATTCTGGAAAAGCATTTCCATGACATGCAGGATCTGGAGTTCACGATCGAAGACAACAAGCTTTATATTCTGCAAACCAGGAACGGGAAACGCACTGGCTTCGCGGCCGTCCGAATCGCCGTCGATATGGTCAAAGAACGGTTGATTTCCAAGGAGGAAGCAATTCGCCGAATCCCGGCCGATTCTCTTTCTCATGTTCTGGCCCCAGTGTTCGACCGTGAAAGCGTGAAGGACGCCAAGAAGATCGCGACCGGGCTGGCAGCCGGCCCAGGTGCCGCGAGTGGTCACATCGTTTTCAACGCAAAGGATGCGGTAGAGCTTGCCCAGAAAGGTCAGCGCGTCATCCTGGTCCGGATTGAGACGTCGCCGGAAGATTTGAGAGGAATGATTGCAGCTGAGGCGATCTTGACCTCGAGAGGAGGCGTTTCTTCACACGCGGCGTTGGTGGCCCGTCAGATGGGCAAAGTATGTGTATGCGGCGCTAGCGCGCTGCGTATCGATTACGAACAAGGAACCGTCACTGCCGAGGATGTGACTCTCAAGCAGGGCGACTTTATCTCTGTCGATGGTACTGCAGGCGAAGTTTACGCCGGAGAAGTGCAAACAGCGCCGTCTGAGGTTGTTCAAGTGTTGGTAGAGAAGAAGCTGGATCCGAAGAAGAGCGCGATTTATCAGGAGTTCGCTTCCCTCATGAATTGGGCTGATCGGGTCCGGGAGTTGGATATTCGGACAAATGCGGATACGCCGGATCAGGTTGTAACCGCAGTTGCATTTGGCGCAAAAGGCATCGGTTTGACCAGAACCGAGCACATGTTTTTTGAGGGTGATCGTATTGACGCCATGCGTGAAATGATTCTGGCAAAGAACGCTCAAGAGCGAAAAGTCGCGCTGGAAAAACTGTTGCCGTATCAGCGCCAGGACTTTGTCGGCATCTTTACGGCGCTGAAAGGTTTGCCGGCTACTATCCGGCTGCTCGATCCGCCACTGCACGAATTCTTGCCACATACACAGGCTCAACAGGAAGACCTGGCGAAGAAGCTCGGGGTAAGTGCCGAACGAATCGCACAGCGGGTTCACGAGCTGCACGAGTTCAATCCGATGTTAGGTCATCGTGGTTGTCGGCTGGGGATTTCTTTCCCGGAAGTGACCGAAATGCAGACTCGGGCGATCTTTGAAGCGGCCGCCGAAGTCCAGAAAAAGGGCGTTAAGGTCAAACCGGAAGTCATGATTCCGTTGGTCGGTTTCGAGAAGGAACTGAAGTTGCAGATCGACATTGTCAATCGAGTTGCAGCCAATGTTGCGAAGGAGAAAAAGACGCGATTCAACTATCTGGTCGGTACGATGATTAAAGTGCCGCGAGCGGCTGTTGTGGCAGACCAGATCGCGAAAGAAGCGCAATTCTTCAGTTTCGGTACGAACGATCTGACTCAGACGACCCTGGGGATGAGCCGTGACGATTCTGGAAGTTTTCTGCCCCACTACCAGGAGCTTGAGATCGTCAAGAACAACCCGTTTGCGACCATCGACCAGAACGGAGTAGGCAAATTAATGGAGATTACCCGTGACCAGGCGCACAAGACAAGGCGCGACATTAAGTTAGGGATTTGTGGAGAGCACGGTGGCGATCCGCAGAGCGTCAAATTCTGTCATCACCTGGGGTTAGACTATGTAAGCTGCAGCCCGTTCCGAGTGCCGGTAGCGAAACTGGCGGCGGCGCAGGCGGCCCTGGAATAGGCGCGCTTTCAGCGCGCGATGAATCGCGACCCTACCGACGATGGGCCAGGGCACATAATCGGTAGGCTGAGATTTATCTCAGCCTCGTCGACGTGGCATGCCCAAGCCCCTACAATTCCGTCCATGGACGGTTTTGGGGGCCCTTGATTTTAATTCGGACTTGCCGGCTCAAGAGCCAGCGAACGCCGAACATGTCGATCGTTGCTCGCAGGGCTCGGTTGCCGAAGCTGTATTTGCTTACTCCGGATTGGCGCCGGCGATGGTTCACTGAAATTTCTGTGATCTTATATCCGAACCCTTTGATCAGGGCGGGGATGAACCGGTGCATGCCGTAGAATGGAACGAGCGCATTTCGGCACTCGCGTCGCATCGCTTTAAGGGTGCAACCGGTATCGCGAACGCCATCTTTAGTGAATCGGCTTCGAACACTATTGGCAATCCGGCTCTGGATTCGCTTAAACCACCTATCCTGCCGCTTTGCTCGAAAGCCGCAAACCAGATCAGCGCCCTTTTCAATCTCAGCCAGCAATCGAGGGATGTCGCGGGGATCGTTTTGCAAATCACCGTCGATCAGAACCAGCACATCTCCGCGCGCGGCATGCAGTCCGGCATAGATTGCGGCGCTTTGGCCGGTGTTCTTTTCGAATTGTAAAACCCGAACCGTTGGCTTTCGGTCAATCTTTGCGACCGTGTCATCTGTCGATCCATCGTCGACAAAAATGATTTCATACGAAGAAGCGCCGAGTGCGGATTGCAATTCCTTTTGGAGCTGCACCACATTTCCCTCCTCGTTAAAGATAGGTACAATTACTGAGACCGCGGGCGCACTCATTACAGCGGCAGGGTCTGGTATTCGTAACAGGCGAACACGCGAATTTCTCGCAGCGGCAAATTCCTGCGCTGAAGCTCATAAACAGCGACAAGCTCCCAGCGATTAAATGCAGCTTGAAGATTATGCGGCGGCGCGCTCTCGGGTCGATCCGTAATATAAAGCGCGCTCCGATCGATGAATTTGTTTACGCCTTCTTGTTCGCTGAAATAGGTGCTTTGTTTTGTCGACGGATCCGCCTCAACGAATTCATCGTACCGCGGCCAAAACGAGAATTCGTTTTGCATGTCTTGTGACTCGGGAATGTACACTGGCGGATGACCGGGTCCTTCGACGCGCTTTTCCGGAAGATAGAAAGAAAGCATGGAAGCCGTCTGATATTTATTGCCGATCAGAAAAACCTTCGTCTTGAGCTTGTCTTCCATCTCGGCTCGCAGCTCGCCGATCTGTTCAGCGGTTGTTTGCCACCCTCGCAATCGGGCGCTGGGATCGAACCGATATGCGATCGGAAGCCCGGCAACTCGTAAAAGATCCGTATTGAGGGTGATCCAGGTCATTAGCCCGGAAAGGATAAGCCCGGCCAAACAAACGGCGCCGGCCCAGCGATGTTGGCTGGCAACCCGCAGCCACCAGGCGGTTGCGAGAATACCCAAACTAATTAGTCCGGGCGCGGTCCAGTTGGGTTCGCCAACATGATGAAATCCGAGGATC
Source organism: Chthoniobacterales bacterium (assembly GCA_051984705.1). Lineage (GTDB taxonomy): Bacteria > Verrucomicrobiota > Verrucomicrobiia > Chthoniobacterales > JAFAMB01 > JBKPBY01. The sequence continues at coordinate 6,246 of JBPYFC010000043.1, forward strand.
GCATAGGTAAGCAGAATGGGCCAGGCAAAGCTTAGCAGAAAACATGTTTTGCTGTTTTGGAACGCTTTTCGAATCGAACCGAAAAGCGCTATCAAACAGCCAATGTATAAGAGCGGCGAGTAGACCCCTAGCTGTCCGGCAAGAAACGTGGCAAACTTTGCCGGTCTTATTCCAAATTCTTCTTGGAGTCCGCCCCGCTGCGCGAGGTGGTCGAGCGTAATCCACTCATGTTGTTGATTCCAAATCAGTGGAGGCAAGAGGCAAATCGAAAAGCAAACAAGCAAGATGTAGAGGCCCGGCCGTCGAAATTCTCCGCGATATTTCGGCACTACCAGGAGGAAAAATAGAATCGAAAAAACCGCAAATGCGTTGGTGTATTTGCACAGAAATCCGAATCCAATCAGAATGCCAGTGACAGGCCAAAAGAGCGAAAATTTCGGTGAGCGCTCGATCGCAGCCCAAAAGGTGAAGAGTGAAGCCGCCCAAAAAAAGACCGAAAGGGGATCGATCGTCATGAGGGTGGAGCCTACGTTGAAAATCGGCACGAGGTTAAGCGCGATGACCGACCAGAAGGCGACCTTTTCTCGAAAAAGTTTCAGCGCCAGGAAATAAACAAATAGCGAAGTGCCGAGACCGAGCAGGGGGCTGAAGAAACGGATTCCGAATTCGGTTGGTCCGAAGAGCGCGGTGCTCGCCAGTATCGCCATGGCGACGCCCGGCCCTTTGCTGTAGTAACAGATGTCCGGATGCTGTGCCCAAAGATAGTAGTAGCTTTCATCGGGAGACAGTTCCAATGAGGCGGCAGCAAACCATCGAATGCCGGTCAAAATCGCCAAGAACCCGAGCAATAGGAGAAAGCGGCCCCTCATGATCCGGACGTGCCGACCAGCGACGGATGAGCCAGATAAAAATCAGGCCAGAACCGACGAGTGATCGACCGATAGAGAATTGCGGCGATACCGGCGATCAATAGCGCAAAACCGATACCCAGGATGGCAGAAACAAAAACGTCGCTCGGCCAATGAACTCCGCAGTAGATACGGGAATAGGAGACAATTGCGGCTGGGATAATGTAAAGGGTGCCTACGCGCCCGAAAAAAAGAATCGCGAGAGTTGCGACTATCGAATTGTTCACCGTGTGCCCGGAAGGGAATGACCTTCCCTGGACCTGACCAGAGGGAGGTTTCGAGAGCGTGATCCGCAATGGGCGCAAAACCGCGAGAATTTCGGGTTTCGCGTGCTGAAGACTTACCTCTCGAACCTCGGCCAAAGCCTCGTGCGGCCGCGGCCGATGGATCAGTCTTTTCATTGATTGAGTGAAAAGACCGTCTGTTATCCCTACCGCGCACAAAGTTACCAGAACAAAGCTTCGTACCCGGAAGTCACCTTTCCAGAGCAGGATGGCCGCCACGATTGCGAGAAAGGGCACCCAAAGGCTGGCATTTGTAAAGATAGCCATGACCCAGTCCAAGATGGGGTTGGTCCATTCTCTATTGATCAGAAGGAGGAGGGTTCTATCCATGCGTTAGAGACACCGGCTCACAACGGATTTGGCTTCCGGGCCCGCCTGCGTAAGCTAAAAACACCATGTCCACGAAACATGCAAAGAATTTCATTGCTCTGCTGGCCATCGTGTTCAGCCCGATATTCTGCCGTGCGCAGGAGGATCCGAAAGCGATTTTGGAACAGATTCGCACCTCGCAGGCGCAACTGGACAGACCGCTATCCGGGCAGCTCCGCCCGGAAGACG
>JBPYFC010000044.1:0-4779 GCA_051984705.1 Chthoniobacterales bacterium
GAGCGCCGTTTTCTCGCCCCAGAGATACTCAGCAAAACATTTTGCGGATTCAGTCTTTCCGACGCCCGTAGGGCCGAGAAAAAGAAAGCTGCACTTAGGTCGATTGCCGGTTTCATTCAGTCCGAGCTCGCTGGCTTGGATCGCGCGGACAATCTTCGCGGTCGCCGCCGATTGTCCGACAATGCGGGAATCCAGGTAGTTTTGTAACCCGGAAAGATAGTATCGCCACGCCGTCTCGGGATCGACTTGGGATGTGTCGCTGACTACAGCGCATGAGCAGGATGTTTCGGGCATCATTTTTTTCTCCACCATTCCTGTTCAACGACCTGGAAGGTCAATGCATCCCGCCGCCACGGGACCGGAGGCTGGCACCGAACCCTGTCTGGGGCTCATCCTGGGTCTGGCTTTACTCATTGGTTGGATCCTCGGATCACTGCATCATTTTCACCCCCGTTGTTCGCAGCCGCCTGTGGAGCCTCACTATTTTCTACTTCCAACCGTTTAACCCGGTCATTCAGGACCGAGACGATGGTTGTTAGTTTTTGCTGGGCTTCGACAGTCTGTTTAGCGAGAGATTGAAGGCTGGCAGCCAGTTTCTCTTGGCCCTCCCGAACAACCCTGATATCTTCCGTCGCCTGCTCTGTTTTGTGTTTCGTCGTCACCAGATCGCGGGCAGTCTCTCCAGGCAGTGGCTCAGGCGCGTACTCTGGTTTTTTCAAGCCGACCACTGGCCCAAGCAAAATCTCGTTCCGACTTTTCGGGGACCGCGTTACCCACGCCGGTTGTTGCTCAAGCCGATAGACTGCATGACGCTCATGCATCATTCGCAAATCGCTCGCGTCCACGTAACGATTCACTCCATAGGCTTTTATGGTCTCTCCCTGTCTGACCGAATTTGAGCCGGAGGATTCTTGTGCCACCTCTGGTTCTCTTTCCCGAGAACTCGCGATCTTTTCAGCGGTCGACTCCTTTGAACGATGCTCAGCGACGATTCCTTTCGCGTCCGGTACCGTGAGATAAGTCATCGGCTTCGATTGACAGCCCGCAGCCAGAAGACAGGCCAAAAAGAAAGCGACTAGTCTCATACAGTTCTATTTCTTGCTGTTGTTTAGTAAATCGATAGCGGGGAGCAACGGATTAAGCAGTTCGTAAGCGTTCACCGGTAACGCGCGCCGAACTTCAGAGCGCTCCTGTTGCTTCTTGAAATCGGCATCTTCGCGAGCCACTCGCTCGTCATCCGCAGCGACCTTTGCTTTGGCCAAGTCGATCGCTTCCGTGCAATAAACATGGAATTGCTTCCCGGCCGGTACTCGAACGAAGAATCCATCACGTTCAATCGACGAAGCTATTTGTTCGGCATATCGATCGAGTACGCTTTGGGTTCCCCCGGCTGCCGGATTAATCACTCCGCCTTGAAGTGCACTGAGCCCGAGTGATGCGTTATTGGTAAATACGCGATTGCCAAGTAACCCGTTGTTCCCGGTGGAAAACGCTCCGGCAATGCCGTTGATCAATGAAGCAGCATAAAGTTTGATTACGTCCCCGTTAGCGGTCCGAATCACGTCACCGCGCAAGCCGGCGCTGCCGTCCGTAATACCGTAACTGTCCATCTGGTCATCCTTTTCCATGTCCAGCGCCATCCCTTTGATGACCAATTCACGCCCCAGATCATTAGGTTCGTTCAGAACAAAGGTAAATTCGCCGTTGCTCGCGATTCGTTCACGCACACGATCAATGTTCGCCACACCGTGTACCTCGGAGTTAGCCCGAATAATGACCCTGCCGTTCCACCACACGTCATCTGTGACCAAGCCAATGATCGGAGTCGTGATATTGCTGGAGTCGACAGTATTCACCAGCTGACACTTGACCAGACGAAAGGCCGGGGCGTAGTCGCCTCTGGGCTCGTGTGGCGAAGGCTTGTCCGGCTGCGCCTCAGCTGCAAGGATAGTCAGCGACGCAAAAGCGGGCCTCGGCGTTTGAACCGACTCGACCGCCGAGCTAGAAACCACAGGCAATTGCCGCGGAATTCTGGCTCTAGTTTTTGGCGGCGATACTGGATTAAAATTCCGGACCGACGAAGTCATCGGTTCAGTGATTTTTCCGATACCCTTCTCGATCTCGTGTTGCCGCTGTATCAACCTTTGCTGGCCACCCGGCCGAAAGAGCGCAAAGAAGAAAACTCCGAGAATCAGGAGGCTCCCGATAGCCCCCGGAACCAGTGTTCGCGCGTTAACCATGTTGGGCCACCTTTTCCCCTTTCTTGGCCTGTTGCTCGGGCCCTCCCGCTGGATCGGCTGTTGGCCTTGCATGATGTTTTTTGGATCGGCCATGTCTGGCTGGTCTGGCCTGATCCGTGCCACCTGGGGCGCCAGGCAACGGAGGCTCCTGGTAGCTCGCCGTCGAAGCCGGAATCGTGTTTGGCGGCTCTTGCCATTCTGTTGAAACCTTGCGGTGTGGGTCCCCCTCGCCTTGGACCGGTCGCATCACGACCTCGAACCTGTTAGTTACTGCAAGGTCGTTCCGCCCGCCAGTTGCTGTACCGGTCACGACGAAAAAGGCGCTCTGGCATTTTCCGGCAGGTACTAGTCCACTCGCGTCGGCTACCGCCTGTTGATAGACCTCGTCGCCGGCACGCACTCCGAAGCTCTCCGGATCGTACAAGAAGTCTTGGTTTGTTTTGTTGGCCAGTTCGATCTCAAAGCCGACCGCATCTATTGAATCGTCGCGAATCACACGGCGAACCAAAACTTGCATGCCTGCCACGCTCGAATCGGAATTCGGCTCCGCGACATCCATCCCGTGAAAAATTTCGGGCGCACTCACCTTTAACGTCGGGAAGGCCTTAACTTTGTCTAAGAAGCCTAGCAATCGCGCTGGAGAAACCGGTTTGTTCTTCGCGAGAATTTCGTCTGGGTTGGTTGTTCGCTTTCCACCTCCGCCTTCGAAAATCACGACAAAGACCGGGTCATCGGCCGACTTGCAGAAGAGCGAATAGACCTTGCTGTCGAGCACGACAGTTAGATTACCCTCGACGCCTTCCTTCATGGCCTTCAGCGAAAGGAAATTTGTTCCCTTGTTGAACGAAATCTGGAACATATCCGGGCCATCCGGTGCCGGGTTCACACTGAATCCGAAACCATCTAGTGCCTCGATCTTTGAAGGAAACTCGATTGTCGTTATGCCACGCGTCCCGACCTTAATGACCGACGGCTCATTCTGGTTCAATGGCAGGCGCACAATCCGCGAACTCAAGTTCTCCTGCGCAGCAATCCATTGTGACAAGACGCCGAGTAGCGCGACGAAAATTCCGATGCTATTTCTCATCTCGTTTTTGCAGTTGAAGTTGTTCCGGTTCCCCAAAGGAGAAGTCGCTGACGGCAAACGGATACCGCTTATTCCTTCCTAAATAAGGATTGCGTGTGAGCTTGAAATTTAGGGCCACAGCTTGTGGCTCGTTAATCTGTTCGTCGCCGACCTGGGCCTGAGTCAGGATCTGCCCGACGACATGGCTCAGCACAGTGCTACCATCCAGCCTCTGCAGATCAATACGACCGACCTGTACTTTCTGATGGATGTTTTTCTTCGCGAATTCATCGGCGACTTTCTTGAATTCTTCTCTCGCTTTCTTATTGGCCGCGGGCAGGAAAACCCGATCAAGCGTGTCCGGTGCGTCAAATCCTTGAGGCCCGCGATCGAGAAACGATTTTGCCGCCCACAAGGAAACGGTTTCCAGAATTTCGTTACTCTGTTCGATAGGCACAAGAGGAGAGACTAGCAACGTCTCGGTCCCATCCATCAGGGCCACTTTTTCCGGGTGCTCCATCACTGTCACGATCGAGACGGGGATCACCAGATGCGCGATCAGCGAAATTATGAGCGCGATCCACAAAAGACGAAGTGTGCGACGTGCCGCTGCCAGAGACTTGGCCGTCTGCCGCGTGTCGGCCATTTTCGAACTTGCGTCTCCAGCAGCGGCGCCGCGCTCTACCTCGGTCGCCACTAAACCTTCGTCAAAGAGCCATGGCTCGCTCGCGCCCTCTGCGCCTACCGAGTTGAGCTGCGCAGTCGCCATCGCGAGGTTCTGGTCCTGAACCATGTTCAATCTCTCCTAGTCCAAATATTTTCGCGCTCTATCTGAGGAAGAGTTGTACGGACCTCCGTATGCGCTCCCTGACCCGAAAGGTTTGACGATGCGCCGACCGAGACTGGGACTGATGCCTGGATCCGCAGCATCCGCGACCCCCTCTCCAGTGACCGCAGCGATATTGCCTACTCGTTCAACCCCTCTTCCCGAAAGCATCAGCCCTCGGCCCGCTGCGTGCGCCGCAGCTCGCAAACCTCCAACCAAACCGCCGCTGAGGTAAGAAGAACGCCTCTCCTCAAATCTGTCGGGTCGGCCTGCAACTGAGTTAGAGAACGCGCTAGCCGCATCCCCGACATCACTGTGATTCGGAGGCTGCCGGTCAGTTCCCGAGTACATCTGATCGCCGCCCCCGTGTTGCCCTTTACCTCGGCCAGTCAGACCGAGCAATCCGACACCACTCGTCACCGCGAGAAATCCGCCGGTTCCGGCAAGCGCTCCACCAACTACTCCTGCAGTACCTAGTCCTACGCCCGCACCAATACCCCCTAACATTCCTTGTAGAACTGCGCCTCCGCGCACAACCATCTTCTGAATATAAAACGGCGCTAATAGGTGCCCGATCAGCAGCCATAAAAATATCGGCACGGCCGCAACGATTGCGGCAATCAATGTACCGATGTTGTGATCTGCTG
>JBPYFC010000045.1:0-4832 GCA_051984705.1 Chthoniobacterales bacterium
GTTTGTCGGCCGAGCCGATGATGTCTTCAAGGCTTCGGACTATCGCATTAGCCCGTTTGAACTTGAGAGCGCTTTGATCGAGCACCCCGATGTTGTCGAATGTGCGGTGGTACCATCACCCGATCCCATTCGCGCTGGCGTTCCGAAGGCATTCGTAATTCTCAGATCAGGTGTCGCTCCTTCGCGGCAAATCGCGTTATCAATTTTCCGGCACATCCGGAAAGTCCTCGCACCTTTTAATCGCATTCGACGCATCGAGTTTTCGGATCTGCCAAAGACTATCTCCGGAAAGATTCGCCGCGTGGAGCTGCGCGACCGCGAGGCAGAGAATGTGCGCCGTGGAGCACGACCGGAGTTCGAGTTTCGCGAAGAGGATTTTCCAGACTTGAGGTGCTAGGGCCAGAATGGCGCCGGCAACGAATCTCCGATGCGGAGAAGCATTGAGACGCAGGTCACCAGAGCCGGTCTGATTCAGAAAATCGGTTGCCTGGCGGTGCTCTTCCATGAACTCGCGCGCGATCCAGATCACGATTTTTGCTTGAAGCCCAGCAGCACCATTCCGGGAGATGAGGAATACAAGACGCACTGCATGGGGCCAGGTTTATTCCCGAGACAACGCACGTATATTTTATCCCGCCATGAATCTTAAACTCAAGGAACTTAGCGAGACGATTCTGAAGCTTGATAGTGGAGGTTCGCTTGAATCCTTGTATACGAACTACTCGGCTTGCCTGCGGCATTTGACTGCATACCTCTCGCAAAAAGATGATTCAAGAAGGAAGGCCTTGCTAGCCGTGTTGCGGAATATCGTGTTCAATAAGCATCAAGATTTTGGTCGGCCTATTGATGAAGGAACAATCGCCCGGGAAATGAAAGATACTTTCCGTAAACTTCTTCTCCAGGTATTGGAAGCGACCACCAAAGAGGATATTGATACGCTCTACGAAGCAATCGAGAAGGGTGAGATCAAATAGCGGACGACTGTCCCAGTGCTCCAAGCGCATTTAATTTGGCATCTGACGGCCATTAATTGTTACGAGGCTTTGAACGAGCATCCTGTCGGTAGCAACGGTTTTGCCTCGCATCTTCATGGCTGCGTTCGCGCGCTAGTATTCGATAAGGGTCTTCCGGGATTTGTTTATCCATCGATTAAAACCTTCGCCGCTAGCGAGTCTCTTAATGGGTTTTTGGAGGCTCTTCGGCCTGGTCTTCTGGTCTTTCCGTTTGCACGGCAAGAATTCGACCGCTCGTGGCGTCGACGCGAATCTCTTTGGCGTTTTTCGATCCGGGCTTCGCGATATAAACGGACCAGAAGCGCTGTCCTCGTGCTGTCTCCAGTTCAGCACTACGGATGCTGCCGCCTGGCACCTTCGTTAACGCGATCCGCTCGGCTCTCGCTTTCGTGATCTTACCGGAGTGTTTCGCTTCATTTTTGTCGCTTGCTACGCCCCACGAAATGCCAAAGGCAGATAAAGCAACAATCAAAATCACTGAACGAAGGAAATCTTTAGGCTTCATGATACAAGTTCGGCTTATCAGAGAACATCGTTCTGGCAGGTTCTGGTGCAAACCGGAAAAGCTCAGCTCGCGTCGTGACTGGCGGCGCTAAAGGAGGAGGCGGCGGAGCCGGCGGGGTCGTCTCGGCGAGCCAACGGACGCATGGCCCAGGAGGCGACCACGAGGCCGGTGAAAGCGCGGGGCGCGTACCGCCACCGCAAGTGGCAGAAATCCAGAACTTGCCGCTCTTCTATTTCATATGACCTTTATTGTATGATGTTATGGATTATCCGCTTGAGGTCCAGGTGATTACGGCGTTTGTGAACAACTTGTGAATCGTCAGCTCTTCCCTTTTGCCCGGGATCGGATTTTTCGGTATTTGTTCACAGGAGAGACACCCCAGTTATGAAGGAAGATTATCTGGCTTTCGGGTTTCAGAAGATTCGCGAGGATTTGAACTTCCTAATGGAATGTTTTCGCGAGGTTCTGGAGGCGCTCGGCGAAGGCCAGTTGGCAGCGCGGCTCCCCTGGATTAATCAGGTTGTCTGTGATCCCACGCCTAATTCGCGGCTTTCGCAGGCCTATTCGGTGGCGTTTCAGCTCCTCAATATGGTCGAGGAAAACGTCGCCGCGCAGGTCCGACGCGCGCGAGAATCCGAGCAAAGCCTTGCCCAGGAACCTGGCCTGTGGGCTTATCAGCTCCAAAAGCTACGCCAAGCCGGCATTTCAGAAGATGAAATCACCGCTCAGCTGCATAAGATCCGAGTCGAGCCTGTCCTTACCGCGCACCCGACAGAGGCCAAGCGCCTGGCTGTGCTGGAACAGCATCGAGCACTCTATCTGCTCATGGTCCGCCGCGAAAACAAGATGTGGACGCCCCAGGAGCGCAACGCTATCCGCGAGGAAATCAAAGACACGTTGGAGAGGCTCTGGCGCACCGGCGAGGTTCACCGGCGCAAGCCGGCGCTAGCCGAAGAACGCCGGAATGTCATCTATTACCTTAAAGAAGTTTTTCCAACGGTCCTAGCGGATATCGATCTGCGCCTCCGGCAAGCGTGGACCGATGCGGGCTACCACTCTGAAACGCTGATTAATCCGCGCGCACTGCCACGTGTTCGTTTTGGAACTTGGGTCGGCGGAGACCGAGATGGCCATCCCTTCGTTACAGACGATGTCACGCGCCGGACACTCGAAGAGTTGCGCCATGCAGCGCTCGACGTGCTTGCCGCCGGTGTCCAACGATTGGCCGGACAACTGACGATGTCGCACCACGAGCAAAAACCGACTCCGGAAATGCTCGAGACAATTCATCGCTTATCCGATGAGCTGTCAGCCAATGAAGTTTTGGAGAATCACCCGGAAGAGCCCTGGCGACAGCTATCATTGTTAATACATAAAAAGATTCTTAAGTCTACGCAGAATCAGGGCTATATGGTTCCATATGAGCTGCGAAGAGACCTTGTGATTCTCGAACGGGCTCTAGAAGCGATCGGAGCCAATCGAATCGCTCGTGCCGAGGTATTACCGGTCATCAGATTGGTCGATGTTTTCGGGTTCCACGGTGCCGTGCTTGATGTCCGGCAAAACAGCCAGTTCCATGACCTCGCTTTTGGCCAAATGCTGGAGGCAGCCGGACTAGCCGACCATAAAAGCTTCGTCCAGATGGGGCAAAAGGAACGGCTTCCCCTGCTCACTGCCGAGCTTCAATCCCGTCGACCGTTTCTGACTCCAGGTCGGTCTATTGGACCCGAGGCTGATGCTGTTCTGAGCTGTTTTCGCGTTCTGAGGGAATATCGGGACCGTTACAGTTTGCGAGGCATCGGTTCTGTCATTGTCAGCATGACCCGCGGGATAAGTGATCTCTTAGTAATCTACCTTTTTGCGCGAGAAACGGGTTTTTGGACAGATACACCTGAAGGCGAAGCCTGCGAGCTGCAGGTCGTCCCTCTGTTTGAAACGCTCCCGGACCTCGAACAATCGGCAGACGTTATTCGGGAATATTTCAGCCATCCTTTCGTGCGCCGGAGCCTGGCACTACAGGCCGGAATCAAGAGAAGTGACCGCCTGGTACAGCAGGTCATGCTTGGATACAGCGACAGTAATAAAGACTCGGGAATGCTAACCAGCCAATGGGCATTGCACAAGGCGCAGGAAGCAATTGCTGCGACAGCAGATTCGCTGGGAGTACAGATCCGGTATTTTCACGGTAGAGGCGGAACAATTAGCCGAGGCGCCGGCCCTACCCACCGATTCCTCGAATCGCTTCCGCACCTCACGTTACGTGGGGACGTACGTCTTACTGAACAGGGCGAAACCATCGCCCAGAAATACGCGAACCGGATCACTGCAAGCTACAACCTCGAGCTCCTCCTTGCAGGCGTAACGGGAATTACGCTTCAACAGAAAAATCTACGCGAGCCGATTGATGACGCGGCAGAACTCGTTGACGGGCTGTCAGAATTCAGCCGTGAAAAGTATCGGAACTTATTGGGAATGAATGGTTTCCTGGAATTCTTTCGTTCGGCGACGCCGATCGATGCGCTTGAGCTCAGCAGCATCGGCTCAAGACCTAGCCGGCGGACCGGTAAGCATTCCTTGAGTGATCTTCGTGCAATTCCCTGGGTGTTCAGCTGGACCCAGTCTCGATTCTATCTGCCGGGTTGGTATGGAATCGGCACTGCCCTTCAGCGGTTGAAAGAAAGCGATCGGACTGGATACGACGCTTTACTGGAACTGCAGGCGGCGTCTCCTTTCCTTCGCTTCGTTTTGACAAACGCTGAAACGAACATCTGCAGTGCGGAACGCAGTATCATGGAAATGTACGCAGCGCTTTGCCCCGACCCCGATCAGACCGTCTTCAAATGTATCGTGGCGGAATTCGATCTCACGCATCGAATGCTCAACGAAGTGTTTGGCGGAAATACCAGCGCAAGACGACCACGTTTCACCATCACGCACGAAATCCGAGCCGACGCGTTGCTTGCCTTGCATGTGCAACAAGTTGCGCTGTTAAAAGAATGGCGAAGTCTGCTGGCCAAAAACGATCGACCAACCGCCGATCGCTTGTTCGCGGATCTGCTGGTCTGCATCAACGCCATCGCTAGCGGTTTGAGAACGACTGGGTAAAACGCCGCCAGCGCCGACACCGCCGTCAGCGGCGAGGAAACGCTCGCGCGCGTTGTAGGGCGGCAGGCGCTGCCGCCGCCATCTATCAGCAACCACCCCCCTTTCACACGGGCCTCCCAGCGCTCACGGCGCAGCGGATAAAACGCCGCCAGCGCCGACACCGCCGTCAACGCCGTCACCGGCGACGAAACGCGCGCGCGCACACGCGC